>NZ_JBEZGQ010000028.1:9883-21467 GCF_040650095.1 Actinoplanes sp. NPDC048791
CGGCCCAGCCCCCCCCCCCCCCCCCCCCCCCCCCCCCCCCCCCCCCCCCCCCCCCCCCCCCCCCCCCCCCCCCCCCACCCCCCCCCCCCCCCCCCCCCCGGCCGCCCCCCCGCGCCCCCCCCCCCCCCCCCCCACGACCGGGTCGCCACCACCGAGCCGGGTGATCGCCTCGTGGTGCTCTGCCACCTCTTCGGCAGCCGAGGCGCCCTTGAGCGCCAGGAGCCGGCCGCCGACGGCGGCGAGGGGCAGGCACCAACCGGCGAGCCGGTCCAGTGGCGCGACCGCGCGTGCGGTGACGATGTCGGCGGCGGCGGGGGGCCCACCGGCGACATCCTCAGCGCGGCCCCGGACGACTGTGACAGTCGTGTCGAGGCCGAGTGCGGTCACCGCTTCGGACAGGAAAGCGGTTCGTCGTGCCAGTGGCTCGACCAGCGTGATCGTGAGATCCGGCCTAGCCACTGCCAGCACGATACCGGGCAAACCGGCACCAGACCCGACGTCGGTCACTGAAGCACCTAACGGGATCATCTCGGACATAACGGCACAGTTAATCAGGTGCCGCTCCCAGACCCGCGGGGCCTCGCGGGGTCCGATCAGGCCCCGGACGACGCCGTCGGTGATCAGGAGTTCGGCATAGCGGGTAGCCAGGGGGAGCCGGTCACCGAAGGCGCGCTCGGCCGCAGCGGAGAAGGCCGGTGGAACGACAGGGGAGACAGCGGTGGGGGCAGACGACGACGGCCCGGGCACAGCGCCCGGGCCGTTGTCACCCGCGCCGGAGCGTGGGTCGGTCATGTCAGCTCAGTCAGCCGGACGGACCACGATGCGGCGGCTGGGCTCGACGCCCTCCGACTCGCTCTGCACGCCGGGGATCGCGTTGACCACGTCGTGCACGCACTTGCGCTCGAAGGCCGACATCGGCTCCAGGCGTACGGGATCGCCGTGCTCTTTGACCTTTTCGACCGCGTTGCGGGCGACCGCCGTCAGTTCCTTGCGCCGGGTCGCCCGGTAGCCGCCGATGTCCAGCAGCAGCCGGCTCGGCGAGCCGGTGGCCCGGAAGATCGCCAGGCGGGTGAGCTCCTGCAGCGCCTCGAGCGTCGCGCCGCGCTGGCCCACGAGCGGCTGCAGCCGGCCGCCGACGACCTCGACCATCGGGCGGCCCGCCGACACGAGCTCGTCGATGTCACCGTCGTAGTCGAGGATGTCGAGCAGGCCCTCCACATAGTCGGCGGCGATCTCGCTCTGCCGGAACAGGTCGGAGTCCGAGGTGACGGTCTCCGACTTCTTGGTCTCCTCGGTACCGGCGGACTCCGCGGCAGTGGCGGAAGCGGTCTCCTCGGTGGACTGCTCTGCGCTGGGAGTGCTGGTGTCGGTCACGGTCTCATCTCCGTACTCACTCGGGCCGGACCTGCTCGGTCCGCTGTTTCCCGCGCCGGTGCCGCCTGGGAACGATCAGGTCGGCGCCGGGCGCGAGGAGGTCTTTGTCGCCGCCCCGGCAGGGCCGCGCGCGGCCCGGGGCGTGGCCCGGGCCGCAGCTGCGTCATCCCTGTGGTTTGTTCGCGGGTCGCGCGCCCTTCTTGGGGTTCACCGGCTTGGCGCCGGGCTTCGGCGCGAGGGCCTTGGTGTCCACGACCGGGCTCGTCGGCTCCGGCTGGGCGGCCGGCTTGCGGCCGAACAGGCCACCGGTACGGCCGGACTGCACCGGGTTCGGCTGGCCCTTGGCGCCGGACTTGGCGCTGGTCGCACCGGCCGGGCGGGTCGACGACGCGGCGGTCTTGCCGTTGGCCATCGGCGGTGGCGGGAACTTGCGGAGCACCCACTGCTGCTGGGCGAGGCTGAAGAGGTTGTTCGTGACCCAGTAGATGACCACGCCGATCGGGAACAGCGAGCCGGAGACGAGCAGCGACAGCGGGATGCCGTACAGCATCAGGCGCTGGATCATCTTCTGCTGCGGGTCCTCGGCCCAGCCGGTCTTGAGGATCATCTGGCGGCTGGTGAGGTACGTCGTCGCCATCATGATGAGGACCAGGACGGCAGCGATGACCTTGACCACGGTGCCGTTGGTCGCACCGAGCCGGGTCAGGTCCTCGGCGGAGGAGCCGAACTGGGCCGGCAGCGGCGCGGTGAACAGCGCCGAGTGGGTGGCCTCACGGAACTGCTCGGCGGTCCAGCCGTACAGGGTGGGCTGGCCGTTGTCCGGGTTGAGCCGGCGCAGCACGTGGAACAGGCCCAGGAAGACGGGGATCTGCAGGAACATCGGGAGGCAGCCCATGAGCGGGTTGGCCTTCTCGACCTTGTACAGCTCCATCATTTCTTTCTGGAGCGTCTCCCGGTCGCCCTTGTGCTTCTCCTGCAGCTGCTTGACCTTGGGCTGCAACGCCTGCATGGCGCGCTGGGACTTGATCTGCTTGACGAAGACGGGGAAGAGGATCACCCGCAGCGTCACGACCAGGAAGACGATCGACAGGATCCAGGACCAGTTGGTGCCCAGCACCCTGCCGTCGGAGACGCCGATCGCGTCCCAGAGGTCATGCCAGCGAAGAAGGATCCACGAGATCGCGATGTAGATCCAGTCGAGACTCAATTCATGCTCCAGTCACATCAGCAGGACGGTGACGGATCGGGTCAGGCACCGGATCGAACCCGCCAGGGTGGAAGGGGTGGCAGCGCAACAGCCGCCAGATCGCCAGGGCGGTCCCTCGGGAAGCGCCGTGCACCGCGATTGCCTCCTGGGCGTACGCGCTGCACGAGGGGTAGAACCGACAGCGGGCCGGCAGTGCCGGGCTCAAGTAACGACGGTACGCGACGATCCCCCACGTCAGCACCCGGGCGACCGGCCCGCGTGGCGTGCTCATCGCCGCCGCCGGGGTGACCGGGCCGCGGCCAGGGCGGCATCGAGGTCGGTGCCCAGTGTCTCGAAGGACGCCGACGCCGAGGCGGGCAGTGCGCGAACCACCAGCAGAGTGCCGTCCGGCAGGTCGGCGAGGCGGGGCCGGACCAGGTGCCGCAGCCGCCGGCGGACCTTGTTACGGGTCACCGCGTTGCCCACGGACTTGGACACGACAAAGCCGGCGCGCGCCGTGGAGGCTTGCGCCGGCTCATCGATAAGAAGGTGGACGACCACCGTGCTGCGCCCGGCCCTGCGCCCACCGCGAACCGCTGCGGCGAAGTCAGTGCTGCGCCTCAGTCGTTGCGCCGCGGCCAGCACGACTACCTGGACATCCGGCCGGACCAGCGTCGGCTCAGGCCGACAGCTTGTCGCGGCCCTTGGCGCGGCGGGTGGAGAGGATGGCGCGGCCGGCACGGGTACGCATGCGCAGCCGGAAACCGTGGGTCTTCGCGCGACGGCGGTTGTTCGGCTGGTAAGTGCGCTTGCTCACGTCAAAACTCCGTCTTCGTAGGGCACCCACGAGACCGTAGGCGTCCAGGGGGCATCAAAGCTGCAAGACGCCACTTTAGCAGAGCGCGGCGGAGCAACCGCCCGACCCTACGCAGCACCCCCTGGGTGGTCAACCATCGTCGGGTCGGCACGCCGACAGATCACTTCCCGGTACGGGGCTTCGTCACGCACGCTGGTCCGTCTGCGCACGGAGTGAATCTTTTCGTGCCAGGTCTGCCCCGGGGTGGGTACCGGCGGTTGATGCGGGTGCCGCCGCGCTGTTAGCGTGCCCGTTTGCTGGTCTGCAGCGCTGACGCGTCGAGTCGGCCAAAACCGGACGAGCCGGTTAATCGTTCGCCAGGTGAGCCTGTTTTCCCGCGCCAGCACAGGCTCCGGGGGAGTCCGCCGACCAACCGGCCGGGGAGCGACCGCCGACGAGTGCACAGGTTGTGGATAACCTGTGGACAGCCGGTGGCGCCGTACGTGTTCAGCACGTTGGATGTGCTGGGTTGGGGGTAGCCGGTCCGTGGCCCGTACGGGTGACGACTGGCAAGGGCGGCGGAAGCCGGACAAGGCCACCGGGAGACCGGTGGCGATGGGGGTGGCGCGGCGGTGGCCGATACGGTCGACCTTGGCGGGGTGTGGACCGCTGCGACGGACGAGCTGGCGGACGAGATCGCGTCCGCTCAGCAGCGTGCGTACCTGCGGCTCACCCGGCTGCGCGCCATAGTCGAGGACACCGCGCTGCTGTCCGTGCCGGACACGTACACCCGGGATGTGATCGAGTCGCGGCTGCGGCTGGCGATCACCGAGGCCCTGTCGCGCCGGCTCGGCCGGCCGATCCAGGTGGCCGTGACGGTCCGCCCGCCCGAGGACGGCACCGGCCGCCCGGGCACGGTCTACGGCACGCCGCCTCCCGAGCCGCCGACCCAGGCGCCCGCCCATTACGCGGACCAGCAGCAGCACTACGCCGACCAGCAGCCGCCGCGCTACGCGGAGCAGCAGCCGCCGGCATACCCGGACCGCTATCCACAGCCGCCGTCCTTCGGTCACCAGGACAACTACGATCAGGGCTACGAGAAGTCGTACGAGCAGAGTTACGAGTCGGCCGACGGACCGACCGGTTCCGCCCAGGCACCGTTCCCGCGCGCCGTCCCGTCGGCCCGTGACTCCCGTGACGGTCAGGACGCCCTGTTCGCCGCGCCGCTGCCGATGCCGGTGCGCCCGGCGGAAGGCCCGAAGACGGCCGCCGAGGACCAGCAGGAGAAGCAGGCCCAGACCCGTACCGAAGCAGAGCCGCAGCGTCGCGAGGCCCCGCGCCAGATGCCGCACTTCGCCGAGGCGCCGAACGAGTCGACCGGCCGCCGGATCGCCACGGATTCGGCCCAGCTGCGCGACAACCAACGCCGCCCGGACGAGCGCCCGACGATGCACGCCCAGGACCGCCGCGACGACACTCTGCAGATAAGGCAGCACAGCGGCGACAACGGCCCGGGCCGCGCACCGATGGACATGCGCGGACAGGACCGCGACCGCCGACCGGGCGGCAACGACGGCAACCGGCTGAACCCGAAATACATGTTCGAGACGTTCGTCATCGGCTCGTCCAACAGGTTCGCCCACGCGGCGTCGGTCGCGGTCGCAGAATCCCCGGCCAAGGCATACAACCCGCTGTTCATCTACGGCAGCTCCGGGCTGGGCAAAACGCACCTGCTGCACGCGATCGGCCACTATGCGACGACGCTCGGCCACGCCCGCTCGGTGCGCTACGTCTCCACCGAGGAATTCACCAACGACTTCATCAATTCCCTGCGCGACGACAAGACGCAGGCCTTCCAGCGGCGCTACCGCGACGTCGACATCCTGCTGATCGACGACATCCAGTTCCTGGAAAACCGCGAGCGCACCCAGGAAGAGTTCTTCCACACGTTCAACACGCTGCACAACGCGAACAAGCAGATCGTGATCAGCTCGGACCGCTCCCCGCGCCAGCTGGCCACCCTCGAGGACCGCATGCGCACCCGCTTCGAATGGGGCCTGCTCGCCGACATCCAGCCGCCGGACCTGGAAACCCGCATCGCGATCCTGCAGAAAAAGGCCGCGCAGGAACGCATGTACGCCCCGGACGACGTCCTGGAATTCATCGCCTCCCGCGTCTCGAACTCGATCCGCGAACTCGAAGGCGCCCTCATCCGGGTGACTGCATTCGCCAGCCTGACCAGGTCGTCGGTCCAGCTCTCGCTGGCCGAGGAGGTCCTGCGCGACTTCATGCCCGACGGCGCCGGCCCGGAAATCACAGCCGACCAGATCATGGTGTCCACGGCGGACTACTTCGGCGTGAGCCTGGAAGACCTCCGCGGCCACTCAAGGTCCCGAGTGCTGGTCAACGCCCGCCAGGTAGCGATGTACCTCTGCCGCGAACTGACGGAACTGTCCCTGCCAAGAATCGGCCAGGCCTTCGGCGGCCGCGACCACACCACGGTGATGCACGCGGACCGAAAAATCCGCCAGCACATGGCCGAGCGGCGATCCCTCTACAACCAGATCGCCGAGCTGACCAACCGCATCAAACAAAACACCTAGACCTTTTCCGGTACGCGCAGCGGCCCCCACAACCGCAACACCGGCTCGAGCAACCACAGCAATCAGCCAGGACCACCTCAAGCCCGGCGATCCCCCGCCGGGCTGAAGCGTCATTGACCCTGACGGCTGTCCACATAGCCAGCGGTCACCGCCGGACGCGCGACATCTCCCCAAGTCTTCGCTGTGATGGGGATCATCCGGCGGTCTGCCCAGGTCGCTGATCACCTCTGGCGGGCGAAGCGGGATCGTTCCGCGGTGGTCGGGCGCCTCGACCAGCGCGGCCGCAGGCGATGGGCAGCGAGCCGGGCTCACGGACGAGCGCCTCGGCAGACCCGGCCCAGTCCCGGCGCTCTCTCCGGCGGAACCGTGCTCGGCCATCACAGCCAGGCGGTCCCGGACCGGTGTCGTCACCCAGCAGTCCTCCTGCGCCGGCCAGCAGCAACTTCGACGTGTCAGGTCAAGCCTTACTACCTCCGCCGGGCCGAGCCCCCCGCCACTTTCATGTGTAGCCCCTCAGCTGGTCCGGTCGGCCTGGTCCGCCGGGTCCGGTCCGCCAGGTCCGGCTACTCAGGTCCGGTCGGCCACGTTCGGTCGCCCAGGTTCGATTGGCCACGTCCGGCCGCCCTGATCCGGTCGGCCTGGTCCGCCACGTTCGGTCCGCCAGGTCCGATCCGCCACGGTCCCGTCCGCCAGGTCCGATCCGCCAGGTCCGATCCGCCACGGTCGGGGCGGCCAGGTCGGGCGGCCGGGTCGGGCGGCCAGGTCGGGCCGCCAGGTCGGGCCGTCAGGTCGGGGCCGTTCCCCCATGAAGCTCCCTCAGCCTCCGAGCGAAGCCCCTGCCCACGACCGAAGCCTGGGGATCTCGATCGACGCCGTTCGCGCCGCCGGGCCAAAGCCGCCGCGGACTCGATCTACATCAAGTCCGCCCCGTCCCAGCCGACAAAAGGTGGTCACCCAGCCGAGCGCAGTCCAGATCACCGTGGCGTGAAAATACGTCGCCTCACTCGCCGACTATCACGCGGCAGGCGCCGTCATCCCCACGCCAAGGAGGCCTCGCCTCGCCCTCCCAAGGCCGAGCGACGATCCAACGGACGACTCACCGCGCCCCGCGGACGACTCACCGCGCGCCCCGCGGACGACGGGGCACGCCACCGCGAGGAGGCCTCGCCCGATACCGAGGAGGCCTCACCCGTTCCCACGAAGCCCTCGCACCGCCCCACCGCGGCGTCGGATCGGTCGGCTTACCCCACCCCGTTCGTGTCAACGCCGCGACGAGACGGGATCGTGCCAACGTTATCCACAGCAGTTCACAGGCGTTCACAGGAAGTTATCCCCAGCGGTGGAAAACCTCCGGGGCCGTACCCCACAGATGTGGATGAGGCCTGGGGAAATCGATGTGGACAGACACGCACGGTCACGGCTGTCCCCACAGGCTGTGGACGCGTGTGGATTTCCTGTTGAAGGTTCTGGGGACGACGAGCCGGTAGCGTTCCGGCGTTATCCCCAGGCCTGGGCACAAACCCGGTGGATAACCGGTGGACAGACGGTGGACAACGGTGGACAACCGGAGTCCGGTCGACGACTGTGGACGCAGACCGGGGTTTGTACCCTGGTTTCCCACATGTGAATCACCGGTGGATAACCCGCTGACCTGCGCAAACGGGAGTTCTCCACACTTTGCACAGGACCGATGAAGACGACTATGTCTTCTTCAGGGAAATCCAAAAAGCAATCATCAGCGTTGGGGAAGGTGTGGATGAGCCGCTCGGCGGTCCGAACCATCCCTGACTTACCCACAGCACCGGGGTCGGACGCATGCTGCGCCGACCCGCGCCATAGAGTTCAGTGGGCGCCATCAGCACATCCGATGCTGGTTCGTCGAGAAAGAGTGACGCGGAGGGCATGGCATGAAGTTCCGGGTGGAGCGAGACGCACTCGCCGACGCTGTGGCGTGGACGGCGAAGAGCCTGCCGAGCCGCCCGTCGGTGCCGGTGCTCGCCGGCGTCATGTTGCGGGTGACCGACGGCAGGTTGCACGTCTCCGGCTTCGACTACGAGGTCTCCAGCCAGGTGAGCGTGGAGGTGCAGGCCGACGCCGACGGCGCCGCCCTGGTCTCCGGCCGGCTGCTGGCTGAGATCACCAAGGCACTGCCGAACAAGCCGGCGGACATCGCCGCTGTCGGTGCGCATCTCGAGCTCGTCTGCGGCAGCGCGCGCTTCACGCTGCCGACGATGCCGGTCGAGGACTACCCGACCCTGCCGGAGATGCCGTCCAGCGCCGGCACGGTCGACGCGCAGACCTTCGCCTCGGCCGTCCAGCAGGTCGCCATCGCGGCCGGCCGTGACGAGACGCTGCCGATGATGACCGGCGTGCGGATCGAGCTGAACGGCACGTCGATGGCGATGCTGGCCACCGACCGCTACCGGCTCGCCATGCGGGAGCTCCAGTGGAGCCCCGACGACCCCGACATCAGCCTCAACGCGCTCGTCCCGGCGAAGACGCTGAACGACACCGCCAAGACGATGGGCCCGCTCGGCGGCGACGTCATCCTGGCGCTGGCCCAGGGCAACGCCGGCGAGGGCATGATCGGCTTCGCCGGCGGCACCCGGCGTACGACCAGCCGGCTGCTCGACGGGGCCAACTACCCGCCGGTCCGCTCGCTCTTCCCGGCCAGCCACAACGCCGAGGCCCGGGTCAGCGTCTCCTCGCTCGTCGAGGTGGTCCGCCGCGTCGCCCTGGTCGCCGAGCGCACCACCCCGGTGCTGCTCAGCTTCGGCGAGGACGGCCTGGTCGTCGAGGCCGGCGGCACGGAGGAGGCCCGGGCCAGCGAGGCCATGGAGGCCGCCTTCACCGGCGAACCGCTGACCATCGGCTTCAACCCGCAGTATTTGATCGACGGATTGCAGAACCTGGGGGCCCAGACCGCCGTACTCTCGTTCGTCGACGCGTTCAAGCCCGCTGTGATCTCCCCCGCGGCCGAAGACGGCGAAATCGTGCCGGGTTACCGCTATCTGATCATGCCGATCCGGGTAACCCGCTGATACTGGGCGGAAGAACCACTCATCTAGGGGGAACACCATGCAGCTCGGCCTTGTCGGTCTCGGCCGGATGGGCGGCAACATGCGCGGGCGGATCCGCTCCGCCGGGCACGAAGTCGTCGGCTACGACCGCAACCCGGACATCTCCGATGTCGCCAGCATCGCCGAAATGGTCTCCAAGCTCGCCGCGCCGCGGGTGGTCTGGACGATGGTGCCGGCCGGTCACATCACCGAGAGCACCATCGACGAACTGGGCGGGCTGCTGTCCGCCGGGGACATCATCATCGACGGCGGGAACTCCAAGTTCACCGACGACCAGCCGCGGGCCGACCGGCTCGCGCCCAAGGGCATCGGCTACATGGACTGCGGTGTCTCCGGCGGCATCTGGGGCAACCAGAACGGCTACGCGCTGATGGTCGGCGGCTCCGAGGAGAACGTCGCCACCTGCATGCCGATCTTCGAGGCCCTCAAGCCCGCCGGCCCGTACGGCTTCGTGCACGCCGGCCCGGTCGGTGCCGGCCACTACACCAAGATGGTCCACAACGGCATCGAGTACGGCATGATGCAGGCCCTCGCCGAGGGCTGGGAGCTGCTCGAGGCCTCCGAGTACGTGGACAACGTGCCCGGCGCGATCAAGAGCTGGCGCGAGGGCAGCGTCGTCAAGTCCTGGCTGCTCGACCTGCTCGACCGGGCGCTGGACGGCGACCCCGAGCTGGCCAAGCTCAAGGGCTACGCCGAGGACACCGGCGAGGGCCGGTGGACCGTCGACGAGGCGGTCCGGCTGGCCGTCCCGCTGCACGTCATCGCCGCTTCGCTGTTCACCCGCTTCGAGTCGCGGCAGCTCGACTCGCCCGCCATGAAGGCCGTCGCCGCGCTGCGCCAGCAGTTCGGTGGTCACGCCGTCGTCGGCTGAGCCGTCCAGGCGGCTTCGCCGCACGGCAAAGGAGCTGAGCAGTCCAGGCGGCTTCGCCGCACTGCAAAGGAAATTCGTGGGATGTACGTACGCCGGGTCGAGTTGACCGACTTCCGTTCGTACGAGCGGGTGACGGTCGACTTCGACCCCGGCGTCGCGGTGCTCGTCGGCCAGAACGGCATGGGCAAGACCAACCTGATCGAAGCGCTGGGTTACGTGGCCACTCTGGACAGTCACCGGGTGGCCACCGACGCGCCTCTGGTCCGGGCGGGTGCCAGCTCGGCCGTGATCCGCAGCGAGATCGTCCACGATGGTCGCGAGCTGCTGGTCGAGCTAGAGATCGTGCCGGGCCGGGCAAACCGGGCCAGACTCAACAGATCACCCGTACGCCGGTCCCGCGACGTGCTCGGCGCGTTGCGGATGGTCTTGTTCGCGCCGGAGGATCTTGAACTGGTCCGCGGTGATCCGGCCGAGCGCCGGCGCTATCTCGACGATCTGCTGGTGGCCCGGCTGCCCCGGTTCGCCGGGGTCCGCGCCGACTACGACCGGGTGGTCAAGCAGCGCAACGCCCTGCTGCGCACGGCGTACCTGACGCGCAAGGTCGGCGGCACGCGCGGGCAGGATCTGTCGACCCTCGCCGTCTGGGACCAGCACCTGGCGCATCACGGGGCCGAGTTGCTGGCCGGCCGGCTGGAGCTGGCCGCGGCCCTCGGTCCACATCTGACCAAGGCCTACGACGCGGTGGCGGCCGGGCGGTCGACGGCCACCATCGCGTACGCGTCGCGGCTCGGCGAATCGCTCGCGCCGGACCGCCCCCGGCTGGAGCAGGCGCTGCTCGCCTCGCTCGCCGAGCGGCGGCAGAACGAAGTCGAGCGCGGCGTCACCCTGGTCGGCCCGCACCGCGACGATCTTTCCCTCACCCTGGGCGAACTGCCCACCAAGGGGTACGCGAGCCACGGCGAATCCTGGTCGTTCGCGCTGGCCCTGCGGCTGGCCGCCTACGACCTGCTGCGCGCCGACGGGATCGAGCCGGTGCTGGTGCTCGACGACGTCTTCGCCGAGCTCGACTCCGGCCGCCGGGAGCGGCTGGCCGCGCTGGTGTCGGACGCGACGCAGTTGCTGGTGACGTGCGCGGTGCCGGAAGATGTCCCCGCGACCCTGCAGGGGGCCCGCTACGACGTCGGACCAGGAACGGTGACCCGTGTCTGAGGGAACCCCGGAAAAGCCGCCAGCGGCTCCCAGGGACGCCGCAAGACGGGCAGCCGGAGGGAAGGCCGCCGGTGGCGGCAGCGGCGCAGCAGACGCGACAGGCCGCGAGCCGGCATCAGGCGCCGGCGGTCGCGCCGCCTCGGGCACCGGCCGAACCGCCCGCTCCCGGGCAGGCAGCCCGGCCCCCGCTTCCGATGTGCCGCCCGGTGAGACCGGTCCGGACGGCTCGGCGCGCGGACCCGGAGCAGCGGCGGAGCCGTCGAAGGGCACCCGCAGACCCACCCGCGGCCGGGCCGAAAGTGCGTCCCCCGGCTCCGAAGGCCGGGTCGGTGAGACCGGTCCGGACGGCTCGGGGAGCGGACCAGGAGTCGCGGCGGACGGCGGGACAGCGGTCGGGCCGGAGCTGGCCCGCGCGGTCCTGGACGCCGCGCTCGCCAGACGGCGGGCTGCTCAACAGGCGCCGCG
>NZ_JBEZGQ010000029.1:0-21439 GCF_040650095.1 Actinoplanes sp. NPDC048791
CTCGCGTCCCGATCGCGCCGACGCCCGGGCCGGCCGGTTCGAGGGCGGCCCGGGCGTCGGATCAGCTCACGAGGCGGTGCAGGTGGGCGTGGCGCCGACGGCGCTGCCGGTGCCCTGGAAGCCGAACTCCACCGACTGTCCGGCGGCGACCCGCCCGTTGTAACTGACGTTGGAGAACTGCACGGCGCCGCTGGTGCCGGTGTTGGTGGCGTTCCAGCCGCTGGTCACGGTGGCGCCGCTGGGGAGGTTCAGGCCGACGGTCCAGCCGTTGATCGGGGCGGACCCGGCGGTGACGCGTACGGTGGCGACGAACCCGCCGTTCCAGGAGTTGAGCGACACCGCGGCCGAGCATCCGGCCGGGACCGGCGGCGAGCTGGCCGAGGCCGACGGCGAGACCGGGGGCACCGACGGCGAGACCGGCGGCGAGGAGACCGGCGGTGAGCTCGGCGGGGTCGTGGTGCCCCGGCCCTTGTTGAGCTCTTCGAGGACGGCCGTGTACGCGGCCTTCTTCTGGTAGTTGCCGTTGCTCCCGGTGAACAGCAGGCCGCGCTCGGAGGCGCGCCACGACTCGCTGTCGGAGATGCCCCAGACCGTGATGCCTGTGCACCGCGCGACGTTCAGGCAGGCCCGGACGACCTTGCGGTAGTTCTCCGCCTGCCCCTGGCCGATGTCGTTGTTGCTGAGGTCGTCGTCGATGTCCAGCTCACTGAGGTGCACCTCGACGCCGAGGTCGGCGAAGCGCTGGATGTTGGCCTGCAGGTCGGCGGTGATGATGCTGTTCGGGTTGTCGTTGAAGTGGCTCTGGAACCCGACGCAGTCGATCAGCTTGCTCGACCCCTGGGTGTACGCCCGCACGATGTCGTACAGGGCGTCGGACTTCCGGTTGCGGCCGCCGCCCTGGACCGTCAGGCCCTCGACGTCGTAGTCGTTGATGCAGAGCTTGGTGCTCAGCCCGTTCTGCTGGACGACCTGCTTGGCCCGGGTGAAGGAGTCCCGGATGTAGTCGGTGTCGGTCGCGTCGAAGTAGTCACCGTCGCCGTTGGCGTCACGGTCCAGGGTGTGCGGCCACTGGCTGCGGCGCGTCCCCGCGTTGTTGTCGGCCAGCGACTCGTTCACGACGTCCCAGTAGGCGATCTTGCTGCCCCAGCGCGTCAGCGCGTTGCCGATGTACGTGTTCAGCGTCGACTGGTTGGCGCCCTGCAACTGCCCGGCCTGCGAGTACCAGACCATGGTGTGGCCGCGTACCACCATGTTGTTGGACTGCGCGAAGTTGACCAGCGTGTCCGCGTTGCCGGTGTTGCGCAGCGTGCCGTTGGCGTTGGCGATCGCGTCCGGCTTCATGTCGTTCTCGGGGGTGAGCTGGCCGAACTCGCTGGAGAAGAAGGAGTTCAGTTTGCCGGGACCCGCGGCGGCGCCGAAGAACAGGCCGGCCTCGGCGGCGGCGGCCCGCAGGGTGCTGGCGGCTGCTTCAGCGGTGCCGGTGGACTGCACGGTCACGACGCCACCGACCAGAAGAACCGCTGCGCCCATCGCTGCAAGTTTCGGTCTACTTCCGGCCCGTCCAAGTACGCTACTCACGAGGTTTCCTCCTTGTTTCGACCCGGTAAGCCTCAGCCAAATATCGGGAGCTGTCAATCAGAAGTTACGAATAGTGGATCTTGAAGTACCGAAACTTCCGGAGATTTAGAGGTCGCTCGACCGGGTGAGCGCCGCGCCCGGCAGCCGTCCATCGGGGACATGCCTCCCTACGGTGATCTTCTTGTCCCGTGCCGAGGAGATGCCGTGAAACGTCGTTACCTAGCCGTCGCCGTGGTCGCCGCGATCAGCGCCACCGCCGGCCAGATCCCGCTCCCGGATCCGGCCGCCGCGACGACGCCCGACGCCTGGGGACAGGCCGCGGCCCACGCGACCGGCGACTACTACAACCCGGGCGAGACCCGGCTGACCCCCGCGACCGCCGGCCAGCTCAGGCCACGCTGGACCGTCCCGCTGGCCACCGCGAAGTGCGCTGCCCCGGCCGTGCCCCTGGTCGGCGCGAACCGGCTGATCACCGCGGCGGCGTACCGGATCAGCGGTTACGACGCGACCACGGGCGCGCTGGCCTGGCGGACACCGGCCACCACCAGGAAGACGAGCATCAGCCTCGCCGCGATCGTCGGGACCAGGCTCGTCGCCCAGTCCCGCGACTGCCGGTCCGGCAAGACCTTCCTGACCGCCCACGACGTGACCACCGGCAAGGTCCTCTACCGCAAGCGGATCCCGGAGACCATGTACGGCCTGCTCGTCGACAAGGGCATCGTGGTCGGCAGCGTGTGGGACGCGCCGATCAGCAAGTACGGCATCCGGGCGTACCGCATCGCCGACGGCTCGCGGGTCTGGGCGCGGCAGGGCTCGATCGCCGGGGAGACAGTGGCCGCCGGCGGCAGGATCCTGGTGGTCGGCGACGACTCGACCACCGCGGTCGACGTCACGACCGGCAGAACGGTGTGGCCGGCCGACGCGGGTTGTCACACCCCGATCGGCGCGTCACCCGACGGCTCGACGTTCTACCTGCGCTGCGATCCTGACGAGCGGATCCGCAGCGTCGACGCGGCCACCGGAGCCGTGCTGAAGACCTTCCCGAGCCACGGCTCGACCTTCGGCTTCGCCACTGATGGCGAGCGGATCTACCTGCACACCTTCTCCAACGAGCTGATCGCCGTCGACGCGAAGGACGGCCGCCGGGTCTGGACGGCCACCTTCACCGAGGACGCCCCCATCACGTTCGCGGTCGGCGGGGGAGTGGTGTACGGCTGGCGGGACACCGGTCACCCACTGGCGGCGTTCGAGACGCGTACCGGGAAACCGATCACGCTGGACGCGAAGACCGCGGCCCTGCAGGGCGCACCGATGGTGGCCAACGGCCGGCTGTACGGCCGGACCGGGTCGACGGTGACCGCGTACGCGCCCTGAGTCAGCGGCTTCCGGCCGCCGTGACTTTGTAGGCCTCGCCGTCCACCGCGATGGGGTAGCCGAAGTACGTGTAGCCGATGTTGTAGAGGGTGCCCTGCTCGCCGGCGGCGGTCTCGTCAGTGAAGGTGATACGCAGCGTGGCCGTGTACGACTCGCCGGGCTGCAGGCTCGGGTTGTCGTCGGTGTACCACCAGTAGTAGCTGTTGCTCGGGCCGGACACGGGCGTCCACTGGTCGCCGTCGAGGCGTTCGACGACGACCTGCTCGTTGCCGGCGCGGTAGAGCGCCAGGCCCGGGCGCAGAATCGAGTACGCCAGCGGCGTCGTGTTGGTCAGCGACATCGTCACGACGGTGGGCGTGCCGACCTGGAGCTCGCCGGACCAGCCGGTGATGTCGGCCCGCGGCTCGACCAGGGCGATCCGGTCGGCCCTGCGGTCGGTCGCGAACACGACGCCGTCACCGTCCAGCGCCTCGGTGGCCACCCGGACGGTCATCTTGTCGACGTGCGGGGCGCTGTCGGTGGGCCGGGTCGAGACGCGCAGCCGGATCGTGGTGGTGGCGTCGGCGTCGACCCCGGACAGCGCGGGGGTGGTGGCCACCAGGGCATCGCCGCGGACCTCGTAGTCCAGCGGGCGGTACTGGGTGCCGAACTGATAGCTGAGCACCAGCGTGGAATCGAGCGGCCGCAGGGCACTGCCGGAGACCGGCGTGACGGTCATCCGCAGCGCGACACTCGACCGCGCGGTGCCGCCGGTGTTGACCACCTCGACCGGAACCTCGGCGGCGGTGAGCCCGGCGCCGACAACGGCCGGCGGGGCGAAAGAGATGTGAGGTGACGCGGCCGCGGCGGCCGGAGCGACGGGCAGCGCCACGGCGCCGGCCAGCAGCAGGGACGTAGTGGTGGCGCGCAGGACGGCAAGACGCATGTCGCAATACCCCCGTGTCGTGACAGATCTTCCGGCCACCATAGCGGTCCCGATCGATACGTGATGTCCCGTCGGGTCAGGGTG
Organism: Actinoplanes sp. NPDC048791; assembly: GCF_040650095.1. NCBI lineage: Bacteria > Bacillati > Actinomycetota > Actinomycetes > Micromonosporales > Micromonosporaceae > Actinoplanes > Actinoplanes sp. NPDC048791. The sequence goes on from NZ_JBEZGQ010000029.1 coordinate 3,962, forward strand.
AGCTCTGTACGTCACCGGCGAGTCGGCGGGCTCCTTGCCGGACGGCGGCCCAGTCGGTCGCCGGTGTGCGGCCGAGGCTCCTGGATCCGCTGGTGCATGGCGGTCATCAGCTCGCGGTCGAGCGTGTGCACCGCCTCGACGTAGGCCTCCGTCGGGACACTGCACCGCTGGGCGAAGCCGATCTCGCCGTCGTCAACGTGCTGCCAGTCCAGGGTGATCTCGTCGCGGTCGCCGTCGACGGTTCGCCAGAGCCTCAGGTGGGGAGGGTGACGCAGGTAACCGAAGTCGAGGTAGTGCCCGCTGTGCCAGTTCACGGCGGTGACCACCGGGTGATCCGGGCCGTCGTCCACCTCGGGAACGAAGTCGAGCGGATCACACGCCCACTGCGTCGAATCGGTGGCGATGAAGGACTGCAGGTCGTCGGGCACCGCCTCCAGGATGTCAGGGGTGAGGACATTGACGTCCTCCCAGAGCCGGCCAGGTAGTAGTCGACGTCCGGATACGGCTGCCCGGCGACCTCCAGCCAGTACCGGCCTTCCGTAAGCCCGAACCAGTGCAGCGACGGCCGATCGCCGCCCCACGGAGACACCTCGTCCAGCGGGCACAGACGGAAACCGAACCTGATCATCGGACAAGTCTGCCGGGGCGCCCGGGTCCGGGTCGATCGTGGGCTCCAGTACCGCTGACACAATGGTCCTCGTGGCTTATGGAGTGGTGCTGCGGCCGGACGCGGAGACCTCGCGGTCGCTGATCGAGTTGTCGCATGCGATCGGGGACGGTCACGAGCCGCTCATGCTGCTCGGGGAGGAAGCACCCCCGCACCTCTCGGTCCTGCACGTGGACTGCGCCGAGGACCAGACGGCCGGGATCGTCGCCGCGACCGCAGCCCACCGGGGCCGGATCTTCCCGGCGACCATCATCGGCCTGCTGTACTCGGTGGTTCCTCCTGGCGACTACTACGTGCCGACCGGCGGCTACTACTTCGGCCTGGAGATCGTGCGGAGTTCGGAGCTGGACGCCCTGCACCAGGAGTTCCTGGGTCTCGGCCACACGCCGCTGGGTCTGGTGGACCGGGACTACCGCCCACACATCACCCTGGGCATGACGGCCGGGCCACCTTCCCGGCCGCCGTTCCCGAAGATCCCCACCGGGGTCGTCCAGCTGACGATGTCCAGCGGCCCGGTGGGGCCCTTCGGAACCTTCCCCGACCTCCTCGATTGACCACGTCCGCCCGATGGGCGCCGCGGGAGGGAGCCGGGTTTATCGGCCGAGCAGTCGCCAGGTCTGGTTGAGGGGACTCGCTTGAGCCACCGGCTTGCAGGTCCACTGGTGGACGACGGCGCGCGCCGCGGTGGACACACCGCTGACGTCCACGCACTTGCCGCTGTGCCGGGCCACGAGCTGGTAGTCGTGCGCGTCGTTGCCCGCGTAGCTGACCCGCCGCAGAGTGAACTGCTGGTTCAGCCCGCCGCTGAGGCAGGTCCACTGCTGCACGGCGGCGCCGTCGGCGGTTGATACTCCGCTGACGTCGAGGCATTTGCCGCTCTGCTGGTTGACGACCGTGTAGGTGTCGGCCACACCGGACACCGGGCGGAAGTTCCACTGCTGCTGGGTGCCGCCGTCGCAGGGGTACTGCTGCTGCTGGTTGCCGTCGGTGGTCCGCTGGTCGGTGTTGTCGAGGCACATCCCGCTGTGCTGGGCCACGGCGGTGCTCTGGAAGCCCGCCGTGCTGGTGGGCGGCAGGAGCGTGATGGTGTACGCATCGGTGATGGTGTTGTTGGCGATGGTCACGGTGGCCGCGTTGCCGTTGAGGGTGACGTTCTGGTCCTGCACGGTGGTGGGTCCGGTGACCGCGCCGCCGTTGTTGTGCGGGATGCGTTGCACCTGCACGCGGACCTGGTTGTTGGTCACGATGCCGGTAGTGGTGTTCAGTCCTTGCAGGTTGACCGCGATGTTGCCGGTGGTGCGCCCGCCGCCGACGAGGATCTTGGCGTTGCCGTCGGCCTTGGTGGCGTACGCGTCGTACCCGGCGGACGCCGTGGTGGACACCCCGGTGCCGGTCTGTCCGGCGTAGAACCGGTAGACCCACCACTCGCCCTTGGGCTGGTACTGCCCGGCCGAGTTGTGGGTGAGCAGGTTGCCCAGGTCGTTGTGCAGGTTGCCGCCGCTGGCCCAGTTGGCCCGCAGCCCGTCGGCGCCCGCGCGTTCGAGCCGGGTGATGTACCAGGCGCCGTCGCCGGGGTTCTGTTCGTCGCCGGCGCCGTACTCGTTGATCTGGTACGGCCGGCTGTGCGGAATGCCGCGGGAGCCGAGCGAGGAGTTCGCGGCGGCCACGTTGGCCACCGGGTCACCGGGCAGGGAGTGCCAGCTGAAGATGTCCGGCACCGCGTTGTTGGCCTTGACGTAGTCCAGGTACTGGCCCCACCAGCCGCCGCTGGTCGAGGGGACGCCGGCCAGGCTCGGCCCGACGATCAGGGTGCCGGGCATGTCGGCGCGCAGCCGCTGGTAGGTGCGCCGCCAGAGTTCGAAGTACTGGGCCTGGGTGCGGTTCCAGAAGATGGAGAGGTTGGGTTCGTTCCAGATGTCCCACTGGACCGGCACCCCGGTGGCTTTGACGTCGGTGATGACGCGGGTGAGGAAGTTGTCGTAGTCGGTCCAGTTGCCGTTGTCGCCGGGGAACCGGGGGATGCCCGCGCCGTCGGCGCCCCACAGGTCGTGCGGCAGCAGGATGAACGTGCCGCCCAGGGCTTTGGTACGCAGCATCTGGGCGCGGGTGGCGTTCCATCGGCGGTCGTATCCGCCGCCTTGCCAGCCGCCGCCGGGCAGCTGGGCGCCGCCGGCCCGCATGGCCTGGTATTTGATGTCGGTGAAGAAGTTGTCCGGTGGTGCGGTGCCGTTCTCGGTCATGCCGTAGATCCAGCCGGACGCCCGGTAGGTCGGCGCGGCCGTGGTGGCAGCGAAGTTCACGCTGATGCTCTGGTCGTCGGCGCGGGCCGGGGCCGGTGCGGCGAGAACGCCGGCGGCGGCCAGCATTCCGGCCAGGAGCCGGCCGATGCGCATACGCGTGGGGGATGCGGGTCTCACGGTGCCTCCGGAGGGGGAGAAGGGCAGCAGGGATCGCGGGAGGAGCCGGCGGCTCGTCCCGGGGGAGCGGACGGTTCAGCTGGTGCGGGCGGGTCCGGTGCTGTCGCGCAGTGAGATGGGCGGCGCGAGCAGCAGGTGGCGCGGCGGGCTGCTGGGCGCGGCGATCCGTTCGAGGAGCAGCTCGACGGCGTGCGAGCCCATTTCGAGGGTGGGGACGTCGGCGGCGGTGAGCTGGGGGCGGAAGCCCTCGGCCCAGTGCCGGGCGGCGACCCCGGCGATGGACAGGTCGCGCGGGACGGCGACGTTCAGCCGCTCGATACCGCGTTGCAGGCCGGGCAGGGCCGCCTCGTTGATGGTCGTGATGGCGGTGACTTCCGGGTGGCGTTCGCGCAGCTGCTCGAACCATTCCTCGCCGGCGGCCGGGTCGTCGGCGCACGGCTGCTCGATCCCGGTCAGGCCGCGCTGCCGGACGGCCTCGGCGAAGCTCGCCTGGGCCCGGTGGGCCGGGCCGTAACCGGCGGCGACCAGTTCGGGTGACCGGTTGAGCAGGGCGATGTTGCGGTGGCCGAGGTCGGCCAGGTGGTGCACGCAGCGGGCCACGAGCGCGGCGTAGTCGACGTCGACCCAGCAGGTGCCGTGCGGGTGGGCGGTGTGGCCGATGGTGACGAACGGCAGCCCTCGCTGCTGGAGGGTGGTGACGCGTTCGTCCTCCAGCCGGATCTCCATGAGGATGACCCCGTCGACCCGGCGGCCGGAGACCAGGCGCTCGAACGAGCGGTCGTGGTCGCCGCCGGACGGCGACAGCAGCACGTCCAGGTCGGCGTGGGCCGCGGCCTCGACGACGCTGGCGACGAAGCCGAGCTGCATGTCGGTCAGGCGCAGGCTGGCCGGCGGGATGACCAGCCCGAGGGTACGGGTCCGGCCCTCCTTGAGGGCCCGGGCGGCGGCGTTGGGCCGGTAACCGATCTCGTCGATGACGGCCTGGATCCGCTGCTTGGTCTCCGTGCTCACCGACCGGCGTCCGCTCAGCGCGTACGACACGGTGCTGCGGGACACCCCGGCCCGCCGCGCGATCTCGCCGATGTTCATGAGGACCTGATCCTATCGCTGTCGAATCGGTTCGCGGCTGACGCTAGGCAGCGACATCCAGCGATGTCAATAGGACGCCGTTGCGATGAACGGGATGTTTCAGAAAGCGACAATACCGGTCGGTTGAGGTGTTGACCGCGCGGTGGCGGAGTCCTACTGTCGGCGCACCGAGTAGTCGAACCGATTCGAATGCCTGTCGTTTCCGTTGCCGCATTCAGGAGTTGTCCGACATGAGAACCTCGACCATCAGCCGCCGGGCCGCCGGCTGCGCGTTGCTCGCCATCACTCTGACCGCGCTCGCCGGCGCCTGCTCCGACTCCGGCTCCCCGTCGTCCGGCGCGTCGGCCAAGGAGTACACGATCTGGGACCCGTACCCGCAGTTCGACACCGGCTCCGACTGGGCCAAGCTGCTGACGGCCTGTGGCACCGGCGCCGGGGTGACGATCAAGCGGACCGGCTACGACACCACCGACCTGACCAACAAGGCCCTGCTGGCCGCGCAGCAGGGCAACTCGCCGGACGTCCTGATCGTCGACAACCCGGTGGTGTCGACGCTGGCCGAGGCGGGCGTGCTGACCACCACCGCGGACACCAAGATCGACACCTCGGCGGCCGAGCCCAACCTGCTGGCCGCCGGGCAGCTGGGCGGCCAGACGTACGGGATGCCGATCGGGGCCAACACCCTGGCCCTGTACTACAACAAGAAGGTCCTCGACGCCGCCAAGGTCGACCCGGCCCAGGTCAAGGACTGGGCCTCGCTGACCGCCGCGCTGGCCAAGGTCAAGGCGGCCGGCAAGAAGGGCATCACGTTCTCGGCCATCGGCACCGAGGAGGGCAGCTTCCAGTTCCTGCCCTGGTTCTGGGGCTCCGGCGCGAACCTGACCCAGCTGGACTCGCCGCAGGCCGTCTCGGCGCTGACCCTGTGGACCGGCTGGCTGAAGCAGGGCTACGCCCCCAACTCCGTCATCAACAACACCCAGACCACCAGCTGGCAGGAGTTCGCCAGCGGCGACTACGCCTTCGCCGAGAACGGCACGTGGCAGCTGGCCAACGCCGAGAAGGCCGGCTTCGAGTACGGGATCATCCCCATCCCGTCCAGCGCCGGCGGGACTGCCCCGGCGCCCACGGGCGGTGAGTTCGTCACCGCACCCGTGCAGAGCGACACCGGCCGGTACGCCGTCGCGGCCAAGCTGATCGCCTGCCTGACCAGCGCCGACAACGCGTACACGACGGACACGACGCTGTCCTACATCGCGGCCACCGACGCCGTGCAGGCCAAGCAGGTGGCCGCGACGCCCGCGCTGAAGGTGTGGGTCGAGGCGGTCGACGCCGCTAAGGGGCGCACCAGCGACAACCTCGGCACCAAGTACCCGAAGATCTCCGAGCCGATGTGGGGCGCGTTCCAGGCCGCCCTCAGCGGGAGCAAGTCCCCGCAGGACGCGCTGAAGGCGGCCCAGGCCACCGCGGCCGCGGCCACCAAGTGACATGGCGGCGCCTGTGACGGAACGCCCGCGCGCGCAGCCGGCGGCTGACCAGCCCGACCGGGCCGCGCGGCGCCGGGGCAGAGCGGAGCAGTGGTGGGCGTGGGCGTTCGCCGCGCCGGTCGTGCTCTACCTCGGCGCGTTCTACGCCTACCCGCTCTACCGCAACCTCGATCTGAGCCTGCGCGCCTACACCGTGCGCTCCTTCGTGCAGGGCGGCGCGCCCTTCAGCGGGCTGGACAACTACCGCACCGTCGCCGCCGACCCGACGTTCCTGCCCGCGCTGACGCACACCGTCGTCTTCACCGTGGTGTGCCTGGTGTTCCAGTTCTCCATCGGGATGGCGCTGGCGCTGTTCTTCCGCCAGAACTTCCCGCTTTCCGCGACGCTGCGCGCCCTGTTCCTCGTACCGTGGCTGTTGCCGTTGATCGTCTCGGCCTCGAGCTGGTCCTGGATGCTCAACAGCGATTCCGGGATCGTCAACGCCGCCCTGGGGGTGTTCGGGGCGGACCCGGTCAACTGGCTGACCGACCCGCGGTGGGCGCTGGTCAGCGTGATCATCGCCAACATCTGGATCGGTGTCCCGTTCAACCTGGTGGTGCTCTACAGCGGTCTGCAGGCGGTCCCGGCGGAGATCCACGAGGCGGCCGCGCTGGACGGCGCCTCCGGCTGGCAACGCTTCTGGCGGGTCACGTTCCCGCTGCTGCGTCCCGTCTCGGCCATCACGATCCTGCTCGGCCTGGTCTACACGCTGAAGGTCTTCGACATCATCTGGATCATGACCCGGGGTGGTCCGGCCGACGCCTCGGCCACCTTCGCCACCTGGTCGTACCGGCTGGGCTTCGGCAGCGCGCTGCCGCGGTTCGGCCCGGGCGCGGCGGTCGGCAACCTGCTGATCGTGATGGCGCTGGTGTGCGGCCTGGTCTACATCCGGATGCAGCGCAGGCAGGCGGCATGAGCAGAGCGCTGAAGACGGTCGCCGGCCTCGGGCTGACCGCCGTCATGCTGTTCCCGGTCTACTGGATGATCAACGTGTCCTTCACCCGGGACACCGACATGCGGGCCGACCCGCCGCACCTGTTCCCGTTCGACGGCACTCTGGAGGGCTACCGCGCGGTCCTGGACCATCAGCTGCCGTACCTGGGCACCAGCCTGCTGGTCGGGGTGGGCACGGTGGCCGTGACGTTGGCGCTGTCCGCGCCGGCCGGATACTCGCTGGCCAAGCTGCGTCCCCGGGGCGGCGGTGCGCTGAGCTTCGTGCTGCTGATCGCCCAGATGATCCCCGGCATCATCATGGCGATGGGCTTCTACGCCATCTACCTGCGCGCCGGCGTGCTGAACTCGGTCGCGGGGCTGATCCTGGCCGACTCGACCATCGCCGTACCGTTCGGGGTGCTGATCTTCGCCGCCTTCATGGCGGGCATCCCGGCCGAGCTCACCGACGCCGCGATGATCGACGGCGCCTCCCGGTGGCGCACGTTCCGCTCGGTGATCCTGCCGGTCAGCCGCAACGCGACCGTCACCGTGAGCCTGTTCGCCTTCCTGTGGGCCTGGTCGGACTTCGTCTTCGCCGCGACCCTCGACGGCGGTGGCGCCCACCAGCCCATCACGCTGGGCATCTACCACTACATCGGCAACAACAACCAGCAGTGGAACGCGATCATGGCCACCGCGGTGGTCGCCTCCGTTCCCGCCACCGTGCTGCTCATCCTGGCGCAGCGTTACGTGGCCGCCGGCGTCACCGCCGGTGCGGTCAAAGACTGAGCCAACACCGGCGAAAGGCACCCATGTCCGTGGTCACCACCTTTTCCGTACGGGACATCCCGTTCAGCCACCGGGAGTCCTGGTTCGACATCTCCCCGGTCATCGCCGAGCAGACCTACGCCGAGGACCTGCACCTGGTCTCGCACCGGTCCGGGATGCACGCGGTGCTGCGTTTCGAGGCCAGGAGCGCGGGGGAGCGTGTCGACGCGCCGGTCTCGGCCACCCCGTCCCGGCTGCGGTGGGAACACCCGTCCGGCCACGTCGACCTGGTCTACGAGAACGCCGACACGATCAGGCTGCGCGGCGCCGGGCTGGGCCTGCGCATCGCGGTCGCGGCGGCGTCGCTGACCCCGTTCTCCGGCACCTACCTCTACCGCGATCCGCGGGACGGCGCTTACGTGTTCACCTCCTATGCCACCGGCCACCGGTACCGGATCACGGTGCTCTCCGGCGACCCGGCCGCCGCCGGCGCCGAACTGCTCGGCACCGGCGACCGGCACCTGGACCTGCCCGGCGGCCCGGCCTGGGAACTGGCCATCGAGGAGTACGCGACCAGCCGCGACCCCTACCGCCCGGCCGCGACCTTCGACGAGGTGGCCCGCGACACCGCTGACGCGTTCGGCCGGTACGTCGAGGCCGTCGCCCCGTGGCGTGACGCCCGCACCCCGGCCGCCGAACTCGCCACGTACGTGTTGTGGTCGGCCACCGTGGCACCCGGCGGGTTCCTCGGCCGCCCGGCCGTGCTGATGTCCAAGCACTGGATGGACAAGGTGTGGAGCTGGGACCACTGCTTCAATGCGCTGGCCCTGGCCGCCGGTGATCCCGGGCTGGCCTGGGACCAGTTCCACCTCCCGTTCGACCACCAGGACCCGACCGGCGCGCTGCCGGACTCGGTGACCCACTCCGAGGTGCTCTACAACTTCGTCAAACCACCCATCCACGGCTGGGCCTTGCGCCGCCTGCGGCAGGAGCTGCCGCCGCTCGACCGGGAGCAGCTGACGCAGACCTACCGGCGGCTGAGCCACTGGACCGACTTCTGGCTCACCCAGCGCCGGGTGCCCGGGCATCCGTTGCCGCACTACCAGCACGGCAACGACAGCGGCTGGGACAACGCGAGCACCTTCGACGCGGGCCGCGTGCTGGAGACCGCCGATCTCACGGCGTTCCTGATCCTCCAGCTGCGGGAGCTGAGCAGTCTCGCCGCCGAGCTCGGTGACGCCGGGGCGGCGGAGCACTGGACGGCCACCGCGGAGCAGCTGAAGACCGCGTTGCTGTCGACCCTGTGGGACGGCAGCCGGTTCCTGGCCCGCGATCCCCGTACCGGTGAGACCTCGGGCAGCACCAGCCTGCTCGCGCTCATGCCCATCGCGCTGGGCGCCGACCTGCCGGCGGAGATCCGCACGACCCTGGCCGCCGGCCTCAAGGCCCACCTCACTCCGCACGGGCTGGCCACCGAGCCGCTCGACTCGCCCCGGTACGCCGCTGACGGATACTGGCGCGGCCCCATCTGGGCCCCCGCCACCCTGCTGATCGAGGACGGCCTGCGGCGGGCCGGGCTCGACGAGCTGGCCGACGACATCAGCAGCCGCTTCCGGGAACTGTGCGAGACGTCGGGCTTCGCCGAGAACTTCGACGCCGGGACCGGAGCCGGACTGCGCGATCGGGCGTACACCTGGACCGCCGCCGTGTACCTGATCCTCGCCGCTCGGATGACCTAGCCGGCCGCCGCGGCACGCTGGTAGCGCTCGGCGAGCTTGCCCAGGACGGCCACCAGTTCGGGTGCGTCGGTCACGGTGAAGTCGGCGTCGAGCATGCCCAGGTACAGCGCGAGCATCTCGGGGTGGTCCGAGCCCGGAGAGAAGGCGCAGCGCTGGTCGCCGAGTTCCTCGATGTCCACCGGGATCGGCAGGCGGCTGCGGACGTGCTCCGCCGAGGCTTCGACGACCACCCGAGCCCGGTACCGCCACGTCGCCTCGCCCACCCCGCGGGAGATCCGGGCCATGAGCTCGGGATCCGGCGGTAGCGACCGCGGCGTGAAGCGCGGCCCGGTCGGCGTACGGGGGTCCATCCGGTCCACCCGGAACGTCCGCCAGTCGTCGCGGTCCAGGTCCCAGGCCACCAGATACCACCGCCCCCGGTGGTGGACCAGCCGGTAGGGCTCCACCGACCGCCGCGCCGCGGAGCCCGCGTGCGTCCGGTAGTCGAAGGCCAGCCGATGATGGTCCCGGCACGCGCCGGCGATGGCGGTCAGCACGTCGGGGTCGACAGCGGGACCCGGGGACGGCAGCACCACCGTCGCGGCCTGGAAGGCGCTGATCCGGTGCCGGAGCCGCGACGGCAGGATCTGCTGGAGCTTGGCCAGGGCGCGCACCGACGTCTCGCCGATCCCGGTGACGCTCGCGGCCGTCCGCAGTCCCACCGCGACCGCGACCACCTCGTCGTCGTCGAGCAGCAGCGGGGGCAGCGCACCACCGGAACCCAACCGGTAACCACCGGCCACGCCGGGCCGGGCGTTCACCGGATATCCCAGCGCCCGCAGCCGTTCCACGTCGTTGCGGACCGTACGGGTGGTGACGCCGAGCCGGCCGGCCAGCTCGGTGCTGGTCCAGTCGGGACGGATCTGAAGCAACGACAGCAGGCGCAGCAGCCGCGCGGAGGTCTCCAGCATTCTTCGATTCTGACCGGAAACTAGGAACAAAGCTTTCCGCTATTCGTCCTAGCGTGATCGGTATGGACATCGAGCCCTTCCGCATCGCGATCCCCGACGCCGACCTCGACGAACTGCACCGCCGCCTGACCGCCGCCCGCTGGCCCGCCGAGCTCCCCGGCACCGGGTGGACCCGCGGCATCCCGCCCGGCCACCTCCGCGAGCTCGCCGACCACTGGCGCACCGGGTTCGACTGGCGGGCCCAGGAGGCCCGGCTCAACGCGTTCCCGCAGTTCACCACCGAGATCGACGGCCAGCGCATCCACTTCCTGCACGTCCGGTCGGACCGGGCCGGCGCCACCCCGCTGCTGATCACCCACGGCTACCCGAGCAGCGTCGCCGAGTTCCTCGACCTGATCGGGCCGCTCGCCGAGGACTTCCACCTGGTGATCCCGTCGCTGCCGGGGTACGCGTTCTCCACCCCGCTGGCCGGCACCGGCTGGACCATGGCCCGCACCGCCCGGGCCTGGGCCGAGCTGATGCGGCGGCTCGGCTACCCGCGGTACGGCGTCCACGGCGGTGATGTCGGGGCCGGCATCTCGGGCCTGCTGGCCGGCCTCGACGGCGAGCACGTGCTCGGCCTGCACGTCGTGACGGACCCGTGGACGGCGGCCGCGACCGCGACGTTCATCCCGGGTATGGCCGAGCGGCTCGACCCGGACGACCCGGTCGACCAGCTCATCAAGGACCGGATGGACGCGTTCCGGACGGACGGCTCCGGCTACCTCTCGATCATGAACAGTCGCCCGCAGACCATCGGGTACGGCCTGACCGACTCACCGGTGCTCCAGCTGGCCTGGATCGCCGAGAAGTTCGAGGAGTGGACGGATCTGCCGATCGACCGGGACCAGCTGCTCACCACGGTCAGCCTGTACTGGTTCACCGGCTCCGGGGTCAGCGCCGCGCACACCCTCTACGACCAGGCGCACTCGTCGGACTGGGGCAGCCCGCCCGGCGTACCGCAGGGGTTTGCGGTCTTCGGTTCGGACGAGACAGTGCGCAAGCTGATCCCGGCGCCGGCCAGCGCGCGCTGGACCGAGCACGGTCGCGGCCGGCACTTCCCGGCCATGGAGGCCCCGGCCGAGCTGGCCGCTGACCTGCGCGCGTTCTTCGGTCCCCTCACATGACGGACGTCCTGAGCCCGCGCGAGCTCAACCGGGCCACCCTGGCCCGCCAGCACCTGCTGCAACGGGCACCGGGCGGGGCGCTCGACATGATCGAGCACCTGGCCGGGATGCAGGCCCAGGCGCCGCTCGCCCCGTACGTCGGCCTCTGGACCCGGCTGCGCGACTTCGTCCCGGACGAGTTGTCCACCTTGACCGAGCAGCGGAAGGTGGTGCGGATCCACCTGATGCGCACCACCGTGCACCTGGTCAGCGCGCACGACGCCCTGGACTGGCGGCTGCTGTTCGATCCGCCGCTGGACAAGGTGTTCCGCGGCGACTACGACCGGGCGGCCCTGGCCCGCCGGGCGGCCACCCTGCTGGAGGAACGACCGCGGACCCGGGCCGAGCTCAGCCGCCTGCTCGCCGAGGACTGGCCGGACGCCGACCCGGCCTCCCTGGCCTATTCGGCCACGAATTCCCTCGCCCTCTGCCAGGTGCCGCCGCGCGGGGTGTGGGGCCGCACCGGTCCGGCCGCGTGGGCCCAGGTGGAGACGTGGCTCGGCGCGACACTGCGATCCGTACCGGTGGACGGTCTGGTGTTGCGCTACCGGGGCGCTTTCGGCCCGGCGAGCGTCCCCGACCTCCAGCTGTGGTCGGGCCTGACGCGTCTGCGCGAGGTCGTCGAACGCCTCGGCCTGCGCACCTTCCGCGCCGAGTCCGGCGAGACGCTCTACGACCTGCCGGACGCGCCGCGCCCCGGCGGGGACGTTCCGGCCCCCGTGCGCTTCCTGCCCGAGTACGACAATCTGCTGCTCTCGCACAAGGACCGCACCCGGGTCATCCCGCACGCCCGCCCGGTGCCACTCCCGGCCGGCAACGGCGCCACCACCGGCACGGTCCTCATCGACGGTCTTTGGCAGGGGACCTGGCGGCTGCACCGCCGGGTCCTGACGGTCAACCCCTTCACCCCGATCCCGTACGCCGAGAGCGAGTCGATGCTGACCGAGGCCGAGCGCCTCACCGCGTTCCTGTCACCCGGCGCGACCTGCGACATCGTCGTCGAGGCCGACTGCTGACGCCTGCTTCAGCAGCGCCTCGGCCTTCGCCTTGAGCAGCGGCACGGACGCGACGTCCGAAGTGGACAGCAGGGTGCGCATGAGTGCGGTGGCACCGGGGGAGTCGCCACCGGCCAGCAGCGCCTCGGCCAGCCGCAGATTCGCGAGGAACACCCCGCGGGGGTCGCCCGCCTCGACCATGCGCCGCAGCGCCTCGCGCGCGTCGCTCATGGCGGCGGGCAGGTCGCCGCGCGCCCGTCGCAACCGGCTGTGGTGCACCAGCAGCCAGCCGAAGCCGTGGGCGTTGTTGACCGCGTCGGTCACCTCGCGGGCCTGCTCGAACGTCGCGTCGGCCAGGTCCAGCTTCCCGAGCGAGATCGCGCAGTCCAGCTTGCGGACCAGCAGGGCGCGATGGCTGTCGTTGTTCCACAGGGCCTGCGTGTGGGCCAGGGCCCGTTCCAGCAGTGGCAATGCCTCGGCCGGCCGGTCCTGCAGGACCAGGGTGTCGGCGTGGGTGCGCAGAGCCAGCACGATGTCGTCCGGGTCGCCGGTCGCGTACGCGATCGCGGTCGCCTCCTCCGCGTGCGCGAGAGCCGGCCGTCCCTGGAACATCCGGGCGAACGCGAGGCCGGTGAGGCTGTGCACGAGTTCATGGCTCAGCCCCAGGCGGCGGAACACGGCGACCGATTCCTCGAACTCCGCGGCGGCGTCGTCGAGGCACAGAGACAGCAGGACATCCGCCCGGCTGCTCGCCTGCCGGCTGGCCACCCGCTCGTCCCCGGCCGTACGGGCGGCGTCCCGGACGGCCGCGCGGACCTGGGCGATCTGTTCGTAGCCGCCCCGGATGGACAGCGGTGGAATGGTCAGGTCGGCCAGCAGCGCCGCCTTGTCGTAGCTGCCCAGCACGCACGCCTGCGTGATGGCGTACAGCAGCTGGGCCCGCTCGGTCTGCAACCACGCGCCCGGGTCGGCGGTCAGGGCCGCGAGGTCCACCGGCGCCGCATCGAGGTCGTCCGGCAGCGGGTCAGGCGGCAACCCGTCCTTGCGGTCCACCCGCACGTGCACGTCATGGGCCAGCACCAGGAACGTGTCCAGCAGCCGCCGGTACGCGGCCCGGGTCACCTCCCGGTCCTCGCCGCAGGCCAGCTCCCGGGCGAACAGCGCGACCAGGTCGTGCGGCCGGTACCGCAGCTGCCCGGTCAGGTCCAGGCCGGCCGGGTCCAGCAGCCCGGCCGCCATGAGCTGCTCGACAGCGCGTTCGCCGTCGCCGCCGTCGAGGACCGCGCCGAGCGTCCAGGCGGCGAAGGACTCGGCGGGCAGCAGACCCATCCGGCGCAGCGCCAGCTGGACGGGGCCGGCCAGCCCGCCGTAGCCGACCGCCAGTTCGGAGCGGACCGCCAGGTCACCCACGGCCAGCTCGTCGAGGCGCCGGCGCTCGTCCCGCAGCCGATCCGCCAGCGCGCGCAGCTGCAGGGTGGGCCGGGGCTGGAGCCGGGCGCCGATGATGCGGACCGCGAGGGGAAGGCGGCCGCAAAGCTCCACCAGCTCCTCCGCTGCCGGCCGCTCGCCGGCGACGCGGTCCGGATCGAGGATCTCAGCGAGCAGCGACACCCCTTCCGCCACCGAGAACGGCTGCAGGCGGTGATGATCGGCGGCGGGAAGCTCGTCCAGTGACCGCCTGCTGGTGATCAGGACGGCGGAGCCGGCGGTTCCGGGCAGCAGCGGTGCCACCTGTCCGGCGTCGGCGGCGTCGTCGAGCACGATCAGGACCCGGCGGTCGGCCACCCGCGCGCGGAACGTCGCTGCCCGCGCCGGTACCGAGCGCGGCTGGGCGTCCGGGAGCAGCCCGAGCGCGTACAGCAGCTCGCCGAGCACCTCGGACACGTCCCGAGGAGCCGCGCCGCCACCGCCGAGATTGACGTAGAGCTGGCCGCCCGGGAACTGGTCCCGTACGCGGTGCGCGACCTGCACGGCGAGCGCGGACTTGCCCACGCCGGCCACCCCGCTCAGCACCACGATCGGCAACCGGGCCGGCTCGCCACCGGCGTCCAGTGAGCCGGCGATCGTGGCCACCTGATCGGCCCGGCCGACGAAGTCGCCGATGGCCGGGGGCAGCTGGCACAGCGCTGTCGGATTGGGTGCGGCGCTGCCGGGGGCGTCGCCGTCGAGCGATTTGCCGAGCAGGATCGCCTGGTGCACAGCGCGCAGTTCGGAGCCCGGATCCAGGCCCAGCTCGGTGCGCAGCAGGGCTGCGACGTCGCGGTAGACCTTCAGGGCTTCGGCCTGCCGGCCCGACCGGTAGAGCGCGTGCATCAGATGGGCCCGCAGCCCTTCCTGCAACGGGTACGCCGCGACGAGCGCCCGCAACTCCTCGACGACCGCCCGGTGGTGCCCGAGCGCCAGTTCCAGCGCGAACCGGCGTTCGGCCGCCTCGAGGCACCGCTCCTGCAGCTGCGGCACCTCCTCGCGATGCAAGGTGGCCGACTCCACGTCGGACAGGATCGGACCACGCCACAGTGCGTTCGCCGCCCGCAACGACTCGAGGGCGGCCACCCGGTCGCCCTGACCCAGGGCTGTCCGAGCGCTCTCCAACAGCTCGTCGAGCTTCTGCAGATCGCAGGAGCCCGGTGGCAGCTCGATGACGTACCCGCCGCTGCGTGTGTGGATGGCGAAGTCCGCGCCCAGCTGCCGGCGCAGTCGTGCGACGTACGTCTGCAGGGCCGCGCGCGCCTCAGCCGGCGGCTCGTCGTCCCACAGCCGGTCGATCAGGACGCTGACCGGCACGACGCGGCCCGCGTGCAGCACCAGCGACGCGAGGATGATCCGGAGCTTCGCCGCGGAGATGACGACGAGCGCGTCGTCCCGCCGGATCTCCAGGGTGCCCAGGACGCGGAAATGGATGACAGCCGCCACCGGCCCCCCTCAAGCGGGACCCGGGTCCGTCGGCTCCTCGAACAGGGTCAGGTGGATCGTCCCGGGCGCGTCCATCCGCGCGTTGACCGAGTCCCACGGCGTACGCGTGGGTGGCGCGACCGGGGTGGCCCCGGCCTCGATCGCGGTGCGGGTGGCCGACTCGCAGTCCTCGACCTCGAGCGCCAGGCGGAACCGGGGTGCGACCCGGCGCCCGACCTCGACATCGTCGATGAGCTCGATCTGCGCGGTGTTCGACAGCTCGAGGGTGGCCCGGCCCGCGTCCAGGATGGTCACTTCGGCGCCGCCGCCACCGGAGTAGGACTCCGCGACGGGCATCCCGAGCGCGTCGCGAAAGAACGTCACCGCCTGCTCGTAGTCCTCCGCGTGCACCACGAGGCGGAGCTGGCGGACCGTCATGCCGTCGACCTCCGCAGCGCGGCCCGGTGGTGCAGCTCGCGCATGACGTCGAGCAGTTCGTCGGCCGGCCCGGAGACCGTGATGCCCGTGGTGACCGCCTCGACGGGAAGCACGCGTACGGGTCCGGGCGCGAGCCCCCAGCCGGTGCGCCACTCGGTGAGCTGCACCGCGGACACCGCATAGACGATGCGGCCGAGCCCGACCCACGCGTGGGCCGCCGCACACATCGGGCAGTGCTCACCCGAGGTGTAGACGGTGCAGCCGGGCCGGGTCGCCGCGGGCACCTCCGTGGCCGCCCACCGGGCCAGGTCGAACTCCGGGTGTCTGGTCTCGTCCCCGGCTCCGGCGCGGTTGCGTTCCTCCCGCAGCAGCTCTCCGTCGGGTCCGACCAGCACGGAACCGAACGGGTCGTCGCCCGCGTCGAGCGCCTCGCGCGCCAGCTCGACGCAGCGGCGCAGGTGCACCAGGTCGATGTCGGTCAGCAATTCTGGCCCCCGTCGGCTGAAACGGAACGGAACGTATTGCTCCTCCGGCACGCTAGCAGAGCAGCTCAACTTGATCCACTGCTAGCCTCCACTGATGGCCGAGGAACAAAACCGCAGCTCCCTGAGCGGCCGCCGGGCCGAGGCGCAGCGCAACGACGGGCGCATCCTCGACGCCGCCCGGGCGGTGTTCCTGGCCGATCCGGAAGCGCCGATCGCGAAGGTCGCCGTGCAGGCCGGAGTGGGGATCAGCGCTCTGTACCGGCGCTACCCCAGCAAGGAGCACCTCCTGCGGGCGCTGGCCGAGGACGGCCTCAACCGCTACGTCGCCGATCTCGAGACGGCGCTGGCCTCCGCCGACGCGCCGTGGGACACCTACGTCGCCTGCCTGGAACGGGTCGTCGACGGCCAGAGCCAGGCCCTGGCGCAGCGGCTGGCGGGCACGTTCACCCCGACGCCCGAGCTCTCGGCTCTCGCCATGCGGGCCGGCAAGCTGGCCGAGACCCTCTTCCAACGGGTCCGTCGTTCCGGCGAGCTGCGCGGCGACGTCTCCGAGGCCGACGTCACGCTGCTGCTGGAGATGATCGCTTTCATCGAGCTCCCCGGCGCCGATGGTGGTGCCGCCCTGCGTCATCGTTACCTCGCTCTGCTGCTCCAGGCTCTGCACGCCCCGGCCGAGGCGCCACTGCCGGGCCGCCCCGCGCGCCAGTCCGACCTGGCCGCCCGCTGGCGAACCGCGGGGACCGTCTGATCGGCGACGCACGGGGCTCCGGCTCTGCTGCGCTAACGCGTCGGGGTGGGCTCGACCGGGACGTCGTCGTCGTAGTCCGGCGCCTGACCGTCCGGCGACGCCCAGATCACCACGACGCCACCGGCCAGCGGCGCGGTGTCGAAGATGATCCACGAGCCCGGCACCTCGGCGGCGGGGGCCTCCAGCGACTTCGGGCCGACCCGGTAGCTGGCCTTCTGCCCGTTAGCGCTCAGGAGCCGGCGCGCCTCCGACACGCGCTTGCCGACCAGAGCGTCCAGGGACGCCTGGTCCGTGGTGGTCAGCACGGGGGCATCGCCCTCGACGGTTTCGCCGGGCAGCGGGGTGCGGCCGAAGACGATCCGGGCGTGCCCACGGTAGGAGAGCGGGACCCGGACGCCGACCGCGCAGTTGCCGTTGGCGGTGCAGTTCCCCGGGGCTTCCACCGGCTCGATCCCGCGGACGTCGTCCTCCTGGAAGACGACCCGGCCGACGCGCTCGGGCTCGGCGGCGGCCAGCGAGAGGTCGATGTCGAGCCCGTGCGCCGCCAGCTCCTCGCGGTATCGCCGCGGGTCGGCGGCCGGGTCCTGGATGCGGATCTCCAGGTACTTGGCGCCGGAGGTGATCCGGAG
>NZ_JBEZGQ010000030.1:0-21268 GCF_040650095.1 Actinoplanes sp. NPDC048791
CGGTCAGGGTGAAAGCGTCGCAACTTCCACCTCGCCGGAGGTCTTCTCATTGATCAAGCCGCCACGCCGCGTCAACAACGCTCATGGGCACTACACCTAGCAGAACGTTCCGAGGGCGGTGAATCTGGCGTCCAGATCATCCACCCACTGCGCCGGCGTGCGATGGTCCGGCAGGGCGACCCCGACCTCGGCCCGCCACAGCGCGTCACCGAGAACGGTGCGCAGGTGCCAGGCCATGACCCGGTCCACGTCCACCCTCATGCCGGAAAGCTGTTCGTAGGCCGTCACCGTCGCGGTGAACAGCTCGATGCCGCAGTCTCCCGGCAGACAGCGCAGGTCGAACTCGGGTTCGCCGGTGCCCGCCGTCTCCCAATCGACGACCAGGCGCAGCCGCCACGACTCGCGATCCCAGAGATGGTTGTCGCCGTGGAAGTCGCCGTGCACGAGCACGGTCCGGCCCGGCGCCGCGAGGGCCCGATCGGCCCAGTCACACCAGGCCGGCACCCGGTCCCGCTGGTCGGGTCTGATCAGCGGCCTGAATCCGGCCCGAAGGGTGTCGGTCGAGGCAGGCGCGGTCGGCTCGGGTAGCGGGCCCATCGCCTCGGACACCGCTCGCAGCACCTCAGGGTCATGCAGGGTGGCCAGGACCGCGGCTGAGCCAGGTCGGTGCCACTACTTGATGCAGCAGCCCACGCAGACCTTGGGCTTGGGCAACGTGAAGGCCAGACAACAAGTCTTCCGCTGCACGTCCAGATTTCCGCCCCGGCCCGGGACCAGCTCGATCAGGTCTTCGACCCCGAGCGTGCCCAGCAACGTGGCGATCGTCTCCGCCGACGAGCCCGGCAGCACATCCGCCGACCGCAGCACCGCGTAAGCCACCCCGGACGACAGCGACCCCAGCAACGTGCGCTGCCCCAGCCGCACCTTCGTGTGGATCGCCTCGAGCAACGGCGTCAGGTGCTCGTCCAGCAGCGATCGCCGCAGCTCCTCGAGCAGGGCCGCCTCGTCGGCAACCACCCGGACCTGGGCCAGACCGCTCAACGCCAGCGGGTCGGACGGCAGCACCGCCACCGTGATGTCGCTGCGGAGGCCGATGGTGACCAGCGGCCGCGGGTCGTTGAAGTGCATCAGTACGTCGGTGCCGGTCAGCAGCGGCACCCGCCGGGCGGAGGCCCAGCCCAGCACGGCCGGCAGCGCCAGCCAGTACGTGTAGGCCTTCCAGGCCAGCGCGGCCGCGGCGTGCGGCTGGGCCTGCCAGCGTTCGCGGGACGAGTCGAGCAAGGTGTCGAGGCTGGCCCCGGTCAGGTCGGAGGTGGGCTGCCAGCCGGTCGGATCCTGGACCATCAGGTCCGGCGCCAGGCCGGGCAGCTCGGTGCTCGTGCCGAACATCGCCCGCAGAGTCGCGGTCACCGGCGCCAGGGGCTGCGCGGGGTGGGCGGAGTGATCGGAGACGACACGATCCAGCGCGGTGGTCACCGGAGCGCGCCGCTCAGGGAGAGGCAACGCGGCTTCATCCGCTGGATCACCACTGTCACCTCGCCACGCTTCGCTGGTCAGGACGGCCCACCATACCTTGTTAAGGCTAGCCTAACCACGCCAGCAAAACCCCCACATACCCGGCCCCGGACAGGTGTTCTTCGGGGAAATACCCCCAGCAAGGGTGACCTAACCGAGCGTTGCGCCGTTGCCGGTTTCGTCAAGGTATCTGTCGGCAACGCGCTACTAGCCCCATGCGGACACCGGAAGACATGGACACTGAAATTCCTGTCGCAAAGGGGACATCCGTGATGACCACCTCGCCTGTCGAGAGGGCTGCCGACCACTTCGTGTCGGCGCTCGCGCAATGGCGGGTCGAGCGCGGGATGACGAAGAAGCAGCTCGCCGCGCGCATGGGGTTCGATCCGTCCTACGTCAGTCACGTCGAGGGCCGCCGGCACAAGCCCACCGAGGACTTCGCCCGGCGTGCGGAGGCGGTCCTGGCCGCCGGCGGCGCGATCTGGCAGAGATTCCAGGAGTACGACGAACTGCGGCACGCCCGCGGCCCCGTCCTGCACCGGGACCCTCCCGTGCCCGCGCAGTGGATGCCGCCGGGCACCGGCCTCATCGTCGAGCAGGAGGTCGCCGAGCTCACGTACACCGAAGGGGCTTATCGGTGTGTGATCCGGCGCGCGCTCTACAACGCCGGGGTGGAGCCGGTCACCCGCTATCTGGTGAAGATCTCCGTGGACCGGTATCCGCACGACCCGCAGGGGTCCAACCGCCACCACCGCCAGCATCCGCTCAGCTTCGAGGAGATGGATCTGCGCGCGGTCGCCGGCGAGGGCGCCGCCACCGAGCCGATGCAGTGGCGGCTCAAGCTCGACCGGGACGCCGCCAAGGAGGTCTGGCTGCTCTTCGCCAACGACCACGGCCAGTTCCCGCTCTATCCCGGCGAGCGCACCACGATCGAGTACGCCTACACCGTCGGGGAGGAGAAGTGGGGTCAGTGGTTCCAGCGGGCCGTACGCCTGCCCACCCGCAACCTCACCGTACGGCTGAACTTCCCGGTCGAGTTCGAGCCGCAGGTGTGGGGGGTCGAGACCTCGCTGGCCGCCGAGGTGCCCGTGCGTACCCCGTTGGAGCGGCACAACGACGCCCGCCGCGCGGTCTTCGAATGGTCGACCGACGCGCCGCTGCTCAACGCCCGGTACCGCCTCGAGTGGCGGTTCCGCGGCGAGTCCGCCCCGACCACCCCGGACGAAGGAGTCCCCAAGCCCCGGATCAACGGTCAGGAGCGCCGCACCAACGGCCATGAGCTGAGAGCGAGCCAGCGCATGCGCGGAATCGGCATTGTGCAGCGCGGCGCGGACCTGCTGCGCCAGCGCGCCCGGCACTTCCAGCTGCCCCGGGAGGAGGCGGCCGCCCGCGACGCGGTCGCCGGTCTGCGGGCCACCCTCGAACGGCTGGAAGGACTGCACGACTTCAGCAAGGGGGTGGGACTGGCCGCGTCGCAGATCGGCCTGGCGGTTGCCGCCGCCGTGGTACGCCCACCCGAACGTGGCGCTGAGTCCGTGGTCCTGCTGAACCCGCGGGTCGTCGACGAGTCGAGCGAGACCGACGAGCAGTACGAGGGCTGTCTCTCCTTCTTCGACTACCGCGGCCTGGTGGTCCGGCCGTTGCGCGTCGACGTGGAGCACGCCCGTTTCGACGGGACCCGGGTCATCACCTCCTTCGAGCAGGCCATGGCCCGCCTGGTCAGCCACGAGATCGACCACCTCGAGGGCCGGCTGTACGTGGACCGGATGGTCCCCGGGGCCAACCTCGTGCCGGTCGAGGAGTACCGCCAGACCGGCCAGCCCTGGAATTACTAGTCGGAGAAGCTGTCGTACTTGATCCGTACAGATGGGACCTGGAGCTCGGCCAAAGTCCGCAGGGTGGCTTTGACCATCTTGCCGGAGCCCGACACGAAGAAGTCGTGCTCGTTCCATGGGCCGTAGCGAGCCACGACGTCGGAGATGTTGCCCTGCTCGCCGGGGAACGTCGGATCGTCGCTGCACGCGGTCACCACGGAGAGCCAGGGGTAGCGGGCGGCGAGCCGGTTCAGCTCGGCCAGGTCGTAGAGGTCCTCGCGGGTGCGGGCGCCGAAGAAGACGTGCACCCAGCGGGTCCGGTTGTAGCGAGTGAGTTCCTCGAGCAGTGACTTGATCGGCGCGAGGCCGGTGCCGCCGGCGACGAAGACCGCGTCCCGGGTGGAGCGCCGGTCCAGGTTCATCGAGCCCATCGGCGCGGCCAGCCGGATCATGTCGCCGACCTCCAGCCGGCGCACCAGCGCGCTGGAGACCCAGCCCGCCCCGACCGCCTTGACGTGGAACTCCAGGGTGTTGTCGCGCCGGGGAGCGTTCGCCGGCGAGTAGGTCCGCCACAGCCTGGGCTGGAAGCGCGGGCATTCCAGGCTCAGGTACTGGCCGGCGCGGTACTCCAGCGGCTGCATCGGCATGACGGTGAAGACCGCGATGTCGGTCGCCCGGCGTTCGTGCGCGGTGACCTCGGCATACCAGTACGGCGGGTTGGTGTCGGCCTCGGCGCCGGCGAGCATCTTGGCCGCGATCACCGCGTACGCGTCGGCCCAGGCCTGGTCGTACTCGACGCCCCACTGCTCGCCCGCGAACTGCCGCATCGCCTCGATCAGCGCTCCGCCGACCACCTCGTAGTGGGCTGGTTCCACGTGGAACTTGCGATGATCACGGCCGAGGGACCGGAGGTACTCGTCGAACTTCTCCGGATCCTCCAGCGTCTGCACGGCGGTGACGATGGCGTTGAGCAGCCGGGCGCGCTGGACGTCCATGTGCACGGGGAACAGGTCCCGCAGGTCCGGGTGTGACAGGAAGATCCGCGCGTAGAAGTAGCCGGCAACCTTGTCCTGATGCTCCTCGACGAGGCTCCAACTCTCCTTGAGCAAACGCGCGAGGTCTCCCATGCCCTCAGCCTGGAGAAAACAGCGGGTAACGCATCGCACCCGAAGTGCGATGTACGCCGCACAATTGCCGACACACGGCGAGTCGCTTGCCCCGATAGGTCCGAATGTGCATGAACGCGATCACTCGAACGACTGAGCCGAATCTAGAGTGGTCGCGTGACAGTAGCTATTGACCGGCCCCAGGCCACGCGCAATCAGCTCCGCCTGGAGATAGTGATCGTCCTGCTGCTGTCCCTGGGCCAGTCCGCGGTCTATGCGGTGGTGTCGCTGGTGGCCAAGCTCACGGCCGGCAAGCCGCTGTCCCAGCAGACGGCCACGCTGAACCCGTCACAGTCGCCGCGGCCGTACCTTGATCTCACGTACCAGTTGCTCGGGATCTTCTTCGCCCTGATCCCGGTCCTGCTGGCCCTCTATCTGCTGAACCGCGACCGGCTCGACCCGGCGCGCACGCTCGGCATCGACTTCCGCCGCCCGGCCGGCGACGCCGGCTGGGGCACTGCCCTGGCCGCGGCCATCGGCATCCCCGGCCTGCTCCTGGTGTACGCGGCCGCGACGCTCGGCCTGAACGCCCAGATCGTGCCGGCCGCCCTGCAACCGGTGTGGTGGGCCGTCCCCGTGCTGATCATCGCGGCGATGCAGAACGCGATCCTGGAAGAAGTGATCGTCGTCGGCTACCTGATCACCCGCCTGCGCGAAATGGGCTGGCGCATCGGCTACATCGTCGCGGCCAGCGCGGTCCTGCGCGGCTCGTACCACCTGTACCAGGGCTTCGGCGCGTTCGTGGGCAACGCCGTGATGGGCGTCGTGTTCGCGCTGTTCTTCCTGCGTAAGGGCAGGGTCATGCCGCTGATCGTGGCGCACAGCCTGCTCGACATCGCCGCCTTCGTGGGCTACACCCTGCTGCCCAAGGACTGGCTCAGCTGGCTGTGACCGACCCCCGGCTCAGCGCGCGGTAGTGCACGGTCGCCCGCGCGGCCATAGCCCGCGCGGCGCCCCGGCTGGTCAACGTGGCGACCAGCAGGCTGGTGCCCGGGAAGAAGTGGTTGATCGCCCGGACGGCCGCCCACCCACCGGCCTGCACGGCGATCATCCGGCCCAGCCGCCAGGTGACGTCGGTGAGCCCGCTGTTGTCGTAGCTGTGCTGCTCGGCCGTGGCGAGAGCCGCCACCGCGTCCTCCCGGACGGGATGCACCCGGGTCAGAACAAGCAGGTCGACCGCGCGCTCCCGGTCGGTCGGATCCAGCCCGTACGCGGCGGCGACGTGCAACGCCAGCTCGGCGTGCGTGTAGGCGGCCGCACCGAGCAGGGCGATCGGCGCGTACGACCCGGCGACAGCGGCGAAGACACTGCTGACGCTGCCGAACCGGGTGAACTGCGAAACGGCCAGCCGGGCCAAAGCGTCCGGGCCGGCGGCGGGGTAGGCGGCGCGGGTGCGCGCGGCCCACTCACCGGCGCGCGGACCGATGGTCTGCAGCGCGGCGAGCGCGAGCAGCTCGGGGGCGTGGCCGGGATCGGCGATCAGCGCGGGCCAGGCCTCGGTCCGCACGCCGGACAGGGTGTCCGCCATGGCGGCGACGGCGGGCGGCAGGGTCGAGGCAACGGGGACGGCAGCCCCCGGCTGCCCCGGGGCCGTAGCCGGGGGCTCGGCAGCCGGGGATGTCGCCCCGCTGCGCGCTTTTTCGTGTACGTCGGCAGCCAGGTTCGGCGTGTCATCGGGCATCAGCTCGTCATCCGCCGAGGGTGCGTTGCCCTTCGCGGCTGATCCGTCTTCGGCAGCTGATCCGTTGTCGTTGGCTGATCCGTTGTCGGCGGCTGGTTGCCGGCTCGGCGACGTCTCGCTCGGCGACGTCTCGCTCGGCGACGTCTTGGCCGGCGACGTCTCGTTCGGCAGCGTCTTGGCCGGCAGCGACTGCGCCGACGGCGTCGGGTTTGGCGGCGGCGTGGCGGTGGGCGGCTCATCGGGCACTGTGGTCATGTCCGGGGTGACCACGGCCGGGGCGATCTCCGCGGCGGCTGCCTTGATGGTTGCCGCTGCCTTCTTCGCCGGCCTCGCCGCCTTCTTGACCGGCGCTACCTCTCCTTGCGCCGGCGTCACCTCGGGCTGGGCTGCCTTCGCTGGTGCGGCCTTGGGCTGGGCCGGCTTGGCGGACTGTGCTTCTGGCCGGGCTTCGGCGGTCGTCGCCTTGGTGGGCGGGGTGGCTTTGCGCGGCTGGCGCTTCGCGGGCCCCGGTCCCAGCCCGATCCCGCCCGGCCCCGGCCCGAGCCCCGTACCGCCGGGTCCTGGCCCGTCGCCGGTCCCGGGCCCGCCGCCGGCGCCCTTCCCCGGACCGCCGATGATCTCCAACGCGGGCGGCTCCCAGGCGCCCGGCGCTTTGCCGGCGTACACGATGCCGGCCGCCGCTCCTTCCGGTCAGTACGGCAGCCCGGCACCCGCCGGCAACAACTCGACCTCGTACGGGGTAGGCGCATCGGGCGGTGCCCGGCAGCCGTTCGGCGGACCGGCGGCTCCGGTGAGCACCCCCGTGACGTACGGCTCAGGTTCCGCCGCGTCGGGATCCGGACAGTCCACCGCCGTGCCGCAGCAGCGCGGTCAGGGCACCGTCTACGGGGGTCTGGCGGACTACGCGCCGGCTGACATGACGATGCCGGTGAACGTCAATCCGGTGGAGAACTCCGGTTCGCTGACCGGCCACATCCTGGCCCAAGGCTGGCGGGACGGCACCGACAACCAGCGGCGCAGCAACGTCAAGGTGGCCGTGGCGATGCTCATCGTGCTGCTCGTCCTGGTCGGTGTGAGCGTCCTTTTCCTCTTCACCGTGGGCGACGCGTTCAGCGACATGATCGGTGGCGTTTTCAAGCAGTGAGTTGTCGCCGGCGACGGATGCCCCTAAGCTGGCGAGGTTGCGCCGAAGGGTGAGCCTGCCCACTACCGGCGCGGAATGCGGGCAGTGTCCAGGACGTTGACCCGTACACTGATGGAAGTAATTAACCTGGCGTGCCCTCAACGAGCACGCCACGGGCGTTCTTGCGGTCATTTCAGCGGCCGGCTGTTGGTAGCCGCGGCGGGCCATACGCGAGCATGCGCCCCCGTAGAGAGGTTCTCTTGACCACTTTCGCTGATCCCAGCACGTTCCCGTCCGTTGAAGAAGTTCTCGCCGAGTCCGGCGGCACCCCCAGCACCGACGCTCCCGCTGCCGCCCAGGTCACCCCTGAGGCCGCCGTGGAGCAGACCGAGACCCACGAGGTCGAGGTCGTCGAGACCCCCGCCCCCGCCGTGCCGACCTTCGCCGAGCTGGGCATCCCCGCCGAGCTCGTCCGGGTGCTGAGCCGCGAGGGCATCATCGCCCCGTTCGAGATCCAGGCCGCGACCATGCCCGACGCCCTCGCGGGCCGGGACGTGCTCGGCCGCGGCCAGACCGGCTCCGGCAAGACGCTGGCGTTCGGCCTGCCGCTGCTCGCCCGCATCGCCAAGAGTGGCCGGGCGCTGCCGCACCAGCCCAAGGCCCTGATCCTGGTGCCGACCCGCGAGCTGGCCATGCAGGTGGCCGACGCGCTGACGCCGCTGGGCCGCTCGGTCGGCGTGTTCCTCAAGACCGCTGTCGGCGGCGTGCCGTACGACCGCCAGATGGACGCGCTGCGGCGCGGCGTCGAGGTCATCGTCGCGACCCCGGGCCGCCTCGGCGACCTGATCGAGCGGGGCGCGTGCCGGCTCGACGCGGTCGAGGTCACCGTCCTGGACGAGGCCGACCAGATGGCCGACATGGGCTTCCTGCCCGAGGTCACCGAGCTGCTGTCCAAGACCCCGGCGGACGCGCAGCGCCTGCTGTTCTCGGCGACGCTCGACGGTGACGTCGACGCGCTGGTCAAGCGGTTCATGCACGACCCGGTGACGCACTCCACCAACCCGGCGGAGGCCAGCGTCTCCACGATGGAGCACCACATGCTCCTGATCCCGCCGCACGACAAGTTCCCGATCACGGCGTCGATCGCCAACCGGACCGGCAAGACCATCGTCTTCGCCCGCACCCAGATGGGCGTCGACCGGCTGGTCGACCAGCTGGCGGCGGTCGGCGTGCGCGCCGGCGCGCTGCACGGCGGCAAGACCCAGCGGGTACGCACCCGCACGCTGGCCGAGTTCAAGGAAGGCCGGACGAACGTGCTGGTCGCCACGGACGTCGCGGCGCGCGGCATCCACGTCGACGGCATCTCGCTGGTCATGCACGTGGACCCGCCGAAGGACCCGAAGGACTACCTGCACCGCGCGGGTCGCACCGCCCGGGCCGGCGAGTCCGGCGCGGTCGTCACGCTGGTCCTGCCGAAGCAGCGCCGCACCACGGCATCGATGATGCTGAAGGCGGGCGTCACGCCGGCCGAGCTGCGGGTCCGCCTCGGCGACGAGCAGCTGGCCAAGGTCACCGGGGCTCGCGAGCCCAGCGGTGTCCCGGTGAAGATCGAGCCCGAGCCGCGCGAGCGTGGCGACCGGCCGCGTCGCTTCGGTGACCGGCCGCAGCGTGGTGGCAGCAGCTACGGCGACCGTTCCCGCGGTGGCAGCAGCTACGGCGACCGGCCGCGCACCGGTGGCGGAGACCGTTCGTTCGGCGACCGGCCGCGGGGCAGCTTCAGCGGCGGCAGCGGCGGCGGCGACCGCACCTACGGCGACCGGCCGCGTGGTGGCGAGCAGCGCTCGTTCAGCGACCGTCCCCGTGGCGAGCAGCGCACGTACGGCGACCGCCCGGCGGGCGACCGTTCCTACGCCGAGCGTCCGGCGACCGGCGGCGACCAGCCGACGGGTGACCGTCCGTCGTTCGCCGACCGCCAGCGCGGCTTCGGCGAGCGCACTGCCCGCAACCTGAGCGAGCGTCCCGGCGGTTTCCGCCGCGAGCCCGCTCGCAACGACCGGCGGGAGACCGGCAACGGCCGCTTCTCGACCGGCCGTCCGGCGCACACCCACTGATCCATCGCACGTGTAAGAAGGCCCCGGCGCTCCACGCGCCGGGGCCTTCTTTCTGCATAGCGCGGTTCGCGCCGAACCCGGAGTTGGCGCCGGATGGCGCCTGACCAGCAATAACAGGCGGATCTCACCCGAACCCAGGACGGGACGGGACGGCAGAACTCACGCCTCACCCGGAACGGGGTAGCGGTTTCGTGCCGAGCCCGGAACGGCGTGGCGGGTTCGCGCCGAGCCCGGAACAGCGTGGCAGGGCTCGCCCCGAACCCGGAACAGCGTGGCAGGGCTCGCCCCGAACCCGGAACAGCGTGGCAGGGCTCGCCCCGAACCCGGAACGGCGTTGTGGGGTTCGTGGCGGGCGGGGAACGGGTAGTCGGTGACTATGGCCGTTCTGCCGGGTTCACTTTTCTGGGATCGCCGCGACACGTCCGGCGCCGAGCACGTGCTGGTTGATACGCATGCCGGGCTGTACGCCCGGGGCACCGCCGTGGCCGTCGATCCGATCGCCTACAGCGCCCGCTACGAGGTTCGCACCAGTCCGGACTGGGTCACCACCGCCCTCGAGGTCAGCACCGAGGGCGCCGGCTGGAGTCGGAGCTTGCGCCTGGAGTCCGAGGGTGGGCGGTGGCGGACCTCGACCGCCGAGCGGGGTGATCTGGATGCCGCGTTGACCGCCGGTGGTCACCCCGGGGCCGGTCTGCCCGGCACCGAGGATCCGGACCTGCTGTTCGGGGCTTTCGACGTCGACCTGACCGGTTCGCCGCTGACCAACACGTTGCCGATCCGGCGGCTGGGGTTGCTCAAGGCCGAGGCGGGGGTGGCCCACCGGGTCAGCGTCGCCTGGGTGCTGCTGCCCAGTCTGGAGATCGTGCAGGCGGATCAGATCTACACCGCGCTGGGCGACGGGCGGGTGCGTTTCGCCACCGAGACCTTCAGCGCGGACCTGGTCGTCGACGACGAGGGCTTTGTCGTGGACTATCCGGGACTGGCCCAGCGGGTGCGCTAGACCTTGTCGCGGATCCAGGTCAGGCAGGTCTTGTCGACCGTTGTGAACGGCTTGCCGAACGCCTCGCGGGACGCCGGGTCGAGGTCGCGGTTCTCCCGCAGGTAAAGCCGGACGAAGTCGAAGAGCGCGCCCTGGCCGTACTTGCGGGCTAAACAGTCGGCGGTGAAGTGGCCGAAGCCGTAGAAGGCGTCGCTGGTGTCGGGGCTGGCGTTGTCGCCGGGGGCCTTCGCGGCGATCGTCTTCGGGCGTTTGCTGCCGGCGAGCAGCGACCGCACCGCCGAGCGGCGCCAGCTGTCCGTGGCGGATCTCGGGTACCAGCCGACGTACTCGGCGATGCCCTCCTCCAGCCACATGTCGTCGCTGCCGCCGGTCCGGTACGCACCACCGAGCGTGACGACGTGCGCGAGCTCGTGCTGGAGCGTGGTGGCGAGCACGTCGCTGTCCGTACGGACGGCCGAGATGTTGAGCACCACGTCGCTGCCCGAGTCCTTGAGCGGGATGGCGTAGCCGATGACCCATTTGTCGGTGATGCCGCCGTACCAGGTCTTCCACTGCTTGGCGCCGGCCACGTAGACGCGGTATCGGCGCTGGGGGTTGCCGACCAGGCCCGCGAAGCGGTCGTTGACGACGGCGGCCTTCTCGGCGGCGGCAAGCACCTGCTTGAAGTATTTGCGCTCGGTGCGGTTGCCGATGACGGTGACCCGCTCGCCGGACAGGAAGCTGAGCTCGCCGGACTCCCACGGGGTCGGCTGCTGGCGGCTGCGGCTCTTCTTCTCGGTGACCTTGGCGATCACGTACCGGCCGCTGACCTTTTTGAAGGTCAGGACCTGGCTGATCGTCGGCGGGCCGTCCGACGCGTTGTATTTCTCCTCCGGGCACTTGTCGGTGCTGAAGCAGTACGCGACCTCGGCCGTCACCTGGACCGTGCCGCTCTTGGCATCGACGGGATCGACGGAGGTCTGGTAGTCGAAGTGGCTGACACCCAGCCCGCGCAGGGCGCGGAACATCGAGGTGTACCGGGTGCGGAGCTTGGACTGGCCGGGGTCGACGGCGGCCAGCCAGCCCTTCTCGTTGTTGGCCAGCAGGGCGGCCGCCTGCGCCTTGAGCGCCGCGACGGCGGCCTCGGCGGGCGTCAGCGGGGTCCGGGCGGCAGTGGGCTCCGGGCCGGCCGCTGCGGCGCGCTCGTTGAGCGAGAGTGGCGCGCGGTTGACGTAGACGACACCGGCACCGACAGCGAGCGCGGCGGCCAGGGCCAGGGCGGCACCGACCAGCAGGCCACGGCCCCGGCGAGACGGCGGCGCGGGAAAAGGCACCGGGACGATGCCGGGCGGCAGGTCACCGACCTCGACCGGCAACTGCGCAAAAGGCTGGGCCAGCGGGTGGGTCGAGGGGAAGAACTCACTGGCCTGCGGCGCCCGCTGGCCAGGAATCTGGGCAAAACCGGCCGGCGGCGACGACCAGGGGCCGGACACCATCGGAGGAGCGGCGGGTACTTCCTCGGCGTCGTGCACTGCGCTCCTCGAACCCGAAACCCGTCACAGGTCTCAGATCCTCCCAGGTCCACCGCCGCAGCGCTGCCCCCAATTCAGGCAGGCTGCCAGACGCCCGTGGCCAGGAACGTGTCAATCGCCGCCAGGTGTGGTTCGAGGGTGATGCCCTGCCCGGCGACCCAGGCGTCCGAGTAGTACGTGTCCGCGTACCGTTCGCCGCCGTCGCAGATCAGGGTGACCACCGATCCCTTCTGGCCCGCCGCCCGCATCTCGGCGATCAGGCCGAAGGCCCCGCACAGGTTCGTACCGGTGGAACCGCCGACCCGGCGGCCGAGCACCGCCGAGCCGGCCCGCATCGCCGCCAGCGACGCCGCGTCCGGCACCTGCACCATCCGGTCGACCACCGCGGGCTGGAAGGAGGCCTCCACGCGGGGGCGGCCGATGCCCTCGATCCGCGAGCCGCGGCCGGTGGACACCGTCCAGTCGCCGGAGACGTAGGCCGGCCAGAACGCCGACCCTTCCGGGTCGACCACGCAGAGCTTGGTGTTCAGCTGCCGGTAGCGGGCGTACCGGCCGATGGTCGCGCTGGTGCCGCCGGTGCCGGCCCCGACCACGATCCACGCCGGTACGGGATGCCGCTCCAGCGCCAGCTGCAGATAGATGGACTCGGCGATGTTGTTGTTGCCGCGCCAGTCGGTGGCCCGTTCGGCGTGGGTGAACTGGTCCATGAAGTGGCCGCAGAGGTCGGCCGCGAGCGTACGGGCCGCCGCGACGACCGCCGTCGGGTCGGTGACGAGGTGGCACTTGCCGCCCTGGAACTCGATCAGCGAGATCTTCTCGGGCGACGTGCTCGCCGGCATCACCGCGATGAACTCGAGTCCGAGCATCCGGGCGAAGTACGCCTCACTGACCGCGGTCGAGCCGGAGGACGCCTCGACGATCGGGGTGTGCGGGCCGATCCAGCCGTTGCAGAGGGCGTACAGGAAAAGTGAGCGGGCCAGCCGGTGCTTGAGCGAACCGGTGGGGTGCGACGACTCGTCCTTGAGATAGAGGTCTATGCCCCAGGAGCGGGGCAGCGGGAACGGCAGCAGGTGGGTGTCGGCCGAGCGGTTGGCGTCCGCCTCCACGAGCGCGATCGCCTCGCGGGCCCACTCGCGGGCGGTGTCGTCACAGCGGTTGTGCTGGTCCATGGCTCAACCTGCCGTCGGGTCGAGGCCGGGCTGGGGGCGGTTCTCCCACTTCGTGGACAGCGCGATGGCCGTCCTGGTCGACGCTACGCCGCGGGTCCGGTTGATGCGGACGATCAGCTGCTCCAGCTCGGCGATCGTGCCCACCCGGACGGTGAGCTGGTACGACTCCACGCCCGCCATGAAGTAGCAGGACTCGATCTCGGGCATCACCCGCAGCGCGGACAACACGTCGTCGGTGTCGGCGCCGGAGTCCTCGACGATGCCGATCAGGGCGGTGACGCCCAGCCCGATGGCCTCGTGGTCGACCTCGGCGCGGTACGCCCGGACCGTGCCGGCGGCTTCCAGCTTGCCCACCCGCTCGTGCACGGCCGGCGCGGAGAGCCCCACCTGCCGGGCCAGCTCCGCGTACGAGGAGCGGGCGTTGTCCCGCAACAGGTCGATCAGGCGCAGGTCGATGGCGTCCATGGTTTCAGAGGTTAGTGCGACCCGTCCTGCTACCTCACGCCCGGTAGCGGGCTCGGACCGCCGGACGCAGCAAGGATAATGGTCAACGTCGCAATCGGGGCTTTTTCCGCATTTCAGCGACTTGCTGTTTTTGGCGGTGCTCTAATGGCACTACGTCCCGATCGAGCACGCCGACACTCACTGTGACCAACGGCGCTCCAACACGACGCGAGGAGAGGGCCGTGGACACAGGAGATCGACTGCTGACGCCCGGGGAGGTGGCCGCGCTGTTCCGGGTGGACCCGAAGACGGTCACGCGCTGGGCAGCCGCCGGACGTATCGGCAGCATCCGTACTCCGGGTGGCCACCGCCGGTTCCGCGAGTCCGAGGTGCGGGCGCTGCTCGAGGGCGACGGTGTCGTCGAGGAGATGCGCGAGGACGACGCGGCCAACCGCCCGCGCAACGGCGGGCCGACCAACCCGGGGCAGAGCTACGGCCCGCCCAACGGACTGCGCTGATTCAGCTCCCCCGCCCATCGCGTGAAGAGCTGATGGGGTACGCCCAGAGCGTCGAGCACCTTGCCGGCCACGAAGTCCACCAGTTGGCCGGCGGTCGCCTGCGCGCCCGAGCCGTAGAAGCCGGGGCTGGCCGGCAGGACCACCGCCCCGGCGTCGTGCAGAGCGATCAGGTGCTCCAGGTGGCTGCGGGTCACCGGGGTCTCCCGGGGCACGACCACCGTACGGCGGCGCTCCTTGAGGTTGACCTCAGCGGCCCGCTGGAGCAGGTCCTTGGACAGCCCGATCGCGATGCCGGCACAGGCGGCCGTGCTGGCCGGCACGACCGCCATCCCCTTGGCCGGGTACGAGCCGCTGCTCGGACCGGCGGCCAGGTCACCGGCGGGCCAGTAGCTCAGGTCGTCGAGATCCCGGCCGAGCCACTGCCGCACGTCGTCCTTCCAGTGCGCGTCCCGTACGGTGGCACCGGTCTCGTCGAGCAGCGTCAACCTGGCCGCCTTGGAGACGACCAGGTCGACTGCTTCGCCGGCGTCGAGGAGCCCGTTCAGGACAGCCTTCGCGTAGGGCGTGCCGGAAGCTCCGGAGACACCGACGATCCACGGGGTGCGCATGCTTCCAGCATGCCCCAGGCGATGATCAGCTGACGGCCTCGGTGGCCGCGAACCAGGTCGAGGAGTCGGTCGGGTCGGCGAACTCCACGCTCTTGAGCATCTTGATCATCTCGGAGTTGCCGATGAAGCCGCCGCCGTTGAGCTCGACGAAGAACTTCTTGTCGGCGGTGTAGCGGTAGCAGAGGCCTTCCTGCGGGCAGTAGGGCGCGTTCCCGGGCGAGGTGTACTTCTGCTCCCGCGCCGGGTAGACCTGCAGCGACAGGATCGGCAGCTGGGTGTCCTGCACGATGAAGGGGTCGCCGACGGTGCCGGTGAGCTTCTTGTACGGGAAGTCGCCCTTGATCAGGCGCAGGAACGACGTCC
This sequence comes from Actinoplanes sp. NPDC048791, assembly GCF_040650095.1. NCBI lineage: Bacteria > Bacillati > Actinomycetota > Actinomycetes > Micromonosporales > Micromonosporaceae > Actinoplanes > Actinoplanes sp. NPDC048791. The sequence goes on from NZ_JBEZGQ010000030.1 coordinate 15,024, forward strand.
CGGCAAACGACGCCTCGAGGTAGTCAGACGTCGTCCCGGCGGAGCCGAGCTCGAAGCCCGCGGGCACGTAGCCCAGCTTGATACCGACCTTCACCGGCTTCTCGGCACTCCCGGTGAGGCCCTCGGCGATCGACGCCAGCTTCGTCGCGGGGTACTTGAGCCCGCCCTGGACGATGACCTGCGCCCACGCGTCGTCGGCGTACTTCCAGGTGTAGGTGGACTCGGCGTACGGCGCCGGGATGCCGGGCTTGATGGCCTCCTTCTTCTCACCCGCGTGGAAGTAACCGGCTCCCGCCTTGGGGTCCTTCTTCGCCTTGGCCGGGTCGAAAGCACCCTTCGCGTACGTCACCACGTGCCCGATGACGTTCGGCGCGTAGTACCGCCCACCGTTCTCGTCCTCGTACGCCTGGCCCTTGCCCGGCGCCGTGATCGAGGCGACCTGGTAGCCAGGGGTCACCAGCACGGTGCCGTCGACGGTGAGGTCTCCCACCTTGTACTTCGCGAACGTGCCGGAGAACTCGGTGGACGGGTAGGCGAACGGCACCTTGGCCGGCTTCCCGGCCTTCGAGGGGGCCGCTCCGGCGTTCACCGTCGTCGACTTGTCGTTGCCCGCGGGCAACAGCTGAGGGACGGCGACCGCCCCGGTCACGGCGAGCACGACGGCGGCCGATCCGGTGCCGGCCCACAGCGCCCGGCGCCGCTGCTGCCGCTTGCGTCCGGCCGTCAGCGCGTCCTGCACGCTGTAGCGCGGGGGCGGGGCATCCGACTTGGCTTCCTGCAACATGTCAGACAGCTCGTGCGGCACGGTAATTCTCCCTGTTGACGAACACCTCGGCGCCCATGGCGGTGCGCAGGGCCTCGAGGCCCCGCGAGGTGTAGCTCTTGACGGTTCCCTCTGGGCACCCCAGGGCCTCGGCGGTCTCCTGGATGCTCAGACCTTCCAGGTAGCGCAGAGTCAGCACGGCACGCAGCCGTGCGGGGATCTTCTGCAGTGCGTCACGGATCCGCAGTCGTTCGTCGACCGCGTTCGTGTCGTCACGCAGGTTGGGCCGGTCGGGCATGGCATTGCTCTGCGCGCGCTCCCGCCGCCACCACGGGCGGCGGGTCTCGTCGATCGCCGCACGGACCACGGCGGTGCGCGCGTACGCGCCCGGGTTGTCGATGCGCCGCCACTTCACATACAACTTGGCCAGCGCGATGAGGACCGCGTCCTCAGCCGCCTGCCAGTCGCCGCAGGTGAGATAGGCGAGCCCGCGCAGCGGCTCCATCTGCGCGGCTACGAAGGCGCTGAACTCCCTGTCTCTGTCACTCACAGCTGATAGACGGAAGTCGGCGGCCGGAAAGTTACAGCAGAATCAGATCAAGGACGGCGAAGACGAACAGGGCTATGCCCACGAAGCCGTTGGCCGTGAAGAACGCCCTGTTGACCTTGGAGAGGTCGGTGGGCGTGACGACGACGTGCTGGTAGCCGAACGCGACCGCGGTCAGGGCCAGGCCGATCCACCACAGCCAGCCGAGCCCGACGAGCTGGCCGAACCAGACGAACAGCGCGAAGGTCAGCACGTGGGTGGCGGTGGAGATGTGCAGCGCCGTGCGGACGCCGAAACGGGCCGGCGTGGAGTGCACGCCGATCCGCCGGTCGACCTCGACGTCCTGGCAGGCGTAGATGATGTCGAAGCCGCCGATCCACAGCCCGACCGCGACGCCGAGCACCCAGGCCGGGCCCGAGCCGTCGAACGTGCCGGTGATCGCCAGCCACGCCCCGACCGGCGCGACGGCCTGCGCCAGCGCCAGCACGTAGTGCGGGAAGTTCGTGAACCTCTTCGCGTACGGGTAGATCACCAGCGGGATCACCGCGAGCGGCGACAGGAGCAGGCAGAGCGGGTTGAGCAGTGCCGCGGCGGCGAACAGCACGACCAGGGACACGGCGGCGCCGGTCCAGGCCGTGCGCACGCTGACGGCCCCGGTGACCAGCTCGCGATTACGGGTACGCGGATTCTGCGCGTCGATCTTGCGGTCCAGGATCCGGTTGGCCGCCATGGCGAACGTGCGCCCGGACACCATGGCGATCGTGATCAGCAGCAGGTCGACCCAGCGCAGCCCGGTGCCCGTGCGGTCCATGGCGACCAGGGCGGACAGGTAGGCGAACGGGAGCGCGAAGACGGAGTGCTCGATCGCCACCAGCTTCAGGAAAGACTTGATCTTGCCTGGCTGCTCCGGCGCCGCGGCGACCGCTGTCATATGCCGTATTCCTTCCACCGCTTGTCGACCAGCGAGACGACCTCGTCCGCCATCGTCATCTCCTCCGGCCAGCCCCGGGTGTAGCCCTCGCCGGGCAGCTTACGGGTCGCGTCCAGCCCCGCCTTGCCACCCCAGAACTGCTGGTAGGAGGCGTGATCGAGGTGGTCCACCGGGCCCTGGGTGATGAGCAGGTCGTGGTCGTAGTCGACGTTGCCGAAGGCCCGGAACGCCACCTCGTTGTAGTCGTGCACGTCGCAGTCCTCGTCGACGATCACGATGAGCTTGGACAGCGACATCAGGTGGGCGCCCCAGACCGCGCTCATGATCTTTTGCGCGTGCTTGGGGTAGCGCTTGCGGATCGAAACGATCACGCAGTTGTGGAACACCCCGGCGGCCGGCATGTCGTAGTCGACGATGTCCGGGATCAGCATCTTCAGCAGCGGCAGGAAGATCCGCTCGGTGGCCTTGCCCAGGCCGTGGTCCTCCTGCGGCGGCTTGCTGGTGACGATCGAGTGGTAGACCGGCTGCTTGCGCATGGTCATGCACTCGATGTGCAGCACCGGGAACGGCTCGACCGGGGTGTAGAAGCCGGTGTGGTCGCCGAACGGGCCCTCGGGCGCGCGCTCCCCCGGCTCCAGATAGCCCTCGAGGACGATCTGCGCCTGCGCGGGCACCTGCAACGGCACGGTCAGGCAGTCGACCATCTCCACCCGCTCGCCGCGCAGGAAGCCGGCGAACAGGTATTCGTCGATGTCGCCGGGCAGCGGGGCGCTGGCCGCATAGCTGACCACCGGGTCGCAGCCGATCGCGACAGCCACCGGCAGCCGCTCACCCCGGCGCTCGGCGACGGCGTGGTGGGCGGTGCTGTCCTTGTGGATCTGCCAGTGCATCCCGAGTGTGTTCTTCGAGTGCTGCTGCAACCGGTAGAGGCCGAGGTTGCGCTTGCCGGTCTCCGGGTGCTTGGTGTGGGTCAGCCCGTAGTTGTGGAAGATGCCGCCGTCGCCGGGCCAGACCTGCAGGCCGGGCAGCTTGCCCAGGTCCACCTCGTCGCCCTTGAGCACGATCTCCTGACAGGGGGCGCTCTTGACCTTCTTGGGCGGGACCGACTTGAGCTGCAGCACCTTGCCGATGCCCTCGCGGATGCCGGACCAGCCGACCGGCAGCTCCGGCTGGATCAGCGAGCCGATCCGGTTGCCGACGTCGTCGAGGCTGTCCACGCCCAGCGCCATGGCCATCCGCTTCTCCGTACCGAAGAGGTTGACGACGATCGGCATGTCACCGCGGGTCGGGCGCTCGAAGAGCAGGGCCGGGCCACCGGCCCGGACGGTGCGGGTGACGATCTCGCTGATCTCCAGCGTCGGATCGACCGGTACGCGGACCCGGCGCAGCTCACCGGCCGCCTCCAGGGCCGAGATGAAGCTCTGCAGATCGTGGTACGGGAAGCCCTTGGCAGCCATGTTCCCAGTCTCGCACCACGGGACGGCAAGTGATCGGCGGGCGGGAACCGTCACCGGGGGATCTCGTCCGGCGTTGAGCCAGAGATGTGGTTTCCGCGCTGGTCAGGGGCGAGGTGGGCAGCTTGAAATTCCGGTCCGTGGCACGCTGGTGCGCCCTGGGTGGCCTGGTCACGGCGCTGGTGACGGCCGCTCCGGCCGCCTCGCACCGCAACCACCGGCTGCCCGCCTGCCCGGGCGGTGAGGCGTCTGTCACAGGGCCGACCGAGCCGGCCGGCCGGCACGCCCGCAAGGCCTGCCGGGCCACCGGACCGATCCTGGAGTCCGGCGTCCGGCTGGACCGGATGCGCGAGCGGGCCACCCCGAGCGGCTACCACCACCTCGGCGCGGGCACCGGCGGCGAGTGGGGTGGGGTCTCGGGCCGCATCGAGGTCGTGGACGGCGCGGTCCGGCGCAACACGTACGACTTCGTGGCCGGCCGCTTCATGGTCAAGCGCGACATGGGCGCCGGTTCCATCGCCTGGCTGGAGGCGGGCTGGGCCGAGACGGGCTGGGCCGGCAGCGGTCGCCAGCACATCTACACCTTCAACACCAACACCAAGACCTGGCAGTTCTACGACCAGTACCAGCTCAAGCCGGGCGACAAGGTCTGGCTGGACCTGCACACGGACGCGAACAACGTCTGGCAGGCGTGGCTGTGGTGGAACAACCGGTGGAACCTGCTGACCGCCCAGCAGCTGCCGGTCGGCTCCCGGGCGTACGTCGAGCAGTACGTCGAGGTCCACGTCGACCCGAGCCGCCCGGCCCGGGTGGTGGTCCCCCCGGTGACCGTGGACAACGTCCAGCTCCGCCCGCCGGACGGCGGCTCGGCCCGCTACTGGCGTGACGACGTCGACACCCAGATCGGCGACCAGGCCCAGCAGCGGGCCGGCGGCTTCTGCCTGGACTGGGTGACCCGCTACGACACCTGGACAGCCGGCGACTGCGCCGGTGGCGCGGGTGCCGGCTCGCCCAGCTCACCGACCGGCGTGACGCCCTCGGCCGAGGAACGCCCCTAGCGGGTGAGGCGACTCCGGGGCGTCGGGCACCCGACACGCGGTACTTGACCTCAGGAAAATATCCGCAACGGTCTCACCTCGAACCCGAGTCGTGACGCAGCGTAGCGCTGAGCCGCCTGCCGTTACCGACGTCCGGCGGGCCGGAAAGGCGACCACACACGACCGGCAAATATCGATCGCGACAGATCAGAACTGCCGGCGTAATCAATGGCCGAGACCCCCCGTGCCGCGATCCGGGCCATTTCATTTGCCATCGCTGCGGCGGGTCCGCACATCTCGTGTGGATAACGACCGCACCGGAGAGCGCTCCCTGTCCTTATGGACGCCGCCGGGCCCATTCCGGTGGCACCGGCCCGCGAAGGGACATTCGTTTACGCCCGGACGGTCGGGGCCGCCTAAATGATCATTCCAGAATTGGATCTTCGCCCGCTCGGCGACGGAGATCATCGTGCGGATGAATGCCCTGGTGAGCGCGGTAAATGGACCGGGTCGGCAGCGCGGTGGCGTCGGCCGCACCGGCGACCACCGAGGACCGCCACCCGGCCCGGGCCGCGATCAGGGGCCTCGCCTGCACTTTCGGCCGCCGCTGTGGAGATCGACGGTGCCGGCCGGTATGGTGGCCACCGCGGAAGTCAGCGCATTTCCGCTCGATGGTGCGTCTGATTGGTCTCGGGCCGGCATCGAATGAGCAGGACCCGGAAAGCAGTTGTCGTGGCAGCTTCCGGAAGTGATCAAGGGGTCGGCGCGGCTTCGCTCCGGCCCCTTTTTCATTCCACCGCTGACACTACCGGCGGGTAGGCCATTTTCTCCCGCAGGTCACGGCCGGCCGACGACCTATCAGGCTCCCGCACAACAGCGACGCTGCGTGCTGGAATACGTCGGCACCCTGGTGCACAATCAAGCACGGCGATGGGTTCCGCCCACGAACGGGACCCCCGCCTTCCTTGAGCTATGGCCCGAGACCAATTCCATTGACGCCTCATCACCCCAAGGAGCAAGTGCAGTGACAGTCAGTTACATCACGTCCGGAGGACGGGCGTGATGACCGGCGTGGTGCAGGAACCCGGGGAACCCAACGAGGGCCGGCACCGCGCCGACTTCGCCACCTTCCGCCGGCCGACCAGCGAAGCCCTGGCGCTGGAGCACGAGGCGGCCCGCATGCGGGCCAAACTGATGGACCCGGAGACCGCGCTCCGGGAGCTGGCCGAACGCCTGACCTTCGCCCACGTGAACGCGGGCAAGCCGTCGTTGGCCGTGCTGAGCGAAGCCGTCCACTACAGCAAGGGCACCCTGTCCAAGGTGTTCGCCGGCAAGATGGTGCCCTCCTGGCCACTGGTCGAGGGGCTCGCCGCCGAGCTCGGGGTGCCGACGCAGACCGTCATCCGGGAGTGGTTCCACTTGTGGACCGCGGCCAACACCCTGCGGCGCAGGCCGGGCGGGGTGCGCGAGCGAGCCGCGACCGAGCCGGCCACCACCGCGGTGCCGGCCGGGC
>NZ_JBEZGQ010000031.1:0-20886 GCF_040650095.1 Actinoplanes sp. NPDC048791
GTGGACGATGCGCACCTGCCGGCCGGCGTCGAATGCGCCGCGGTAGAAGGGATCGAAGATGCCGTGGTACGCCGCGGCGTCCGGTCCCCCGTCCGCGGCCGACAGCGGCGGGTACTTCTGCATGAGCCACTTGCTCGGCATCGAGTAGACCATCGTGATGTCGGCGTCGGGTTCGAGGGCGGCGACGAGCGAGCCGGCGGCGTCCAGTTCCGCGCCGAGGCGGGACAGCTCCGCGTACGTGCGGCCCGGCCGGCCGCTGTGCGGAAGGATCCCGCCCCAGTAGGTCTCCGTGCCGAAGTGCAGCGTGTGCCAGTGCCAGTACTCGATCATCCGTGCCCCGCGCGCCACGAGCGCCCAGGCCGCCTGCCGCCACTGGCCGTCGTACGCCGGCCGGTTGTCCCACGGCTTGCCGATGGACATGGCGTTGGTCTCGGTGACCAGGAACGGCGCCTGGCGCGACGAGAACATCCGGTCCGCGGTCTGGTACAGCGCCCACACCCCGGTGGTCTTCCAGCGCTGTTCGACGTCGTCGTGGTCGCGGTCAGGCAGCGCCAGGGCGTCCTGCATGACGTAGTACGGGTTGCCGGCGACGACGTCGAGGCGTTCGGTCAGCTCGTCGTCGTGCATCGCGGGCCGGGTGTAGGAGAGGCACGTGGTGACGAACTGGTCGCCGCGCGCGTACTCCCGGACGATGCCGGCCTGCCAGCCGATGAACTCGGTCGTCTGGCGGGCCTGGAACGCCCGCCAGGCGACGTCGTACTGGGGCTGGGCGTTGCCGTCCGGGGTCCACAGGTCCGCCCAGGTGGAGAGGCGGTGCGACCAGTAGACCAGGCCCCATTCGCGGTTGAGGGTCTCGACGTCGCCGTAGGTGGTGCGCAGGTGGTCCACGAATCGCTGGAAGACGCCGTGGTTGTGCAGCAGTTCGTTGCCGGGCTCGTTGTCCACCTGGAACCCGATGACCGCGGGGTGGCCGGCGTACCGGCCGACGATCTGCCGGATGACCCGCTCGGCGTGGAACCGGAAGCCCGGGTGGGTGAAGTCGACCTCCTGCCGCGCGCCCCATCCGATGCGCTGCCCGGTGGCCCGCTCGCCGGCGATCTCCGGGTACTGCCGGGCGAGCCACGGCGGCACGGCGTAGGTGGGCGTGCCGAGGATGACGGAGATGCCGCGTTCGTGTGCGCCGTCGAGCACCGGCTGGAGCCACTCGAGGTTGAACCGTCCGTTCTCCGGTTCCCAAGTCGACCAGACCGACTCGCCGACCCGGATGACGGTGAAGCGGGCGTCGACCATCAGGTCGAGGTCGGTCTTGAGCCGTTCGAAGGGCTGGTACTCGACGTAGTACGCGGCGCCGAAGAGGACGCGGGCGGGGAGCACCGCCATGGGGGAACCTCCGAAGTGGAGCGGTTGGTCATTGCTTGACGCTGCCGGTGGCCAGCCCGCTCTGCCAGTACCGCTGCAGCAGCAGAAAGGCCACGACGAGCGGGACGATCGAGAGCATGGACCCGGTCACCACGAGCACGACCGTGTCGCTGTTCGCACCGGATCCGCCCCCTGCGGTCTGGGCGGCCCAGGAGGAGAGGCCGACGGTGATCGGGTACAGGCCGGGGTCGCTGAGCATGATGAGCGGGAGGAAGTAGTTGTTCCAGGTCGTGACGAGGGTGAAGAGCACGACGGTCACCAGCCCGGGAGCCAGCAGCCGCAGGGCGATCCGGAAGAAGATCTGAGCCTCGCCGGCGCCGTCGATGCGGGCGGCCTCGATGAGACTGTCCGGGACGGCGTCCTGCGCGTAGACGCGCATGAGATACATGCCGAAGGGGCTGACCAGCGAGGGCAGGATCACGGCCCAAGGCGTGTTGACCAGGCCGACCTTCGCGAACAGCAGGTACGTCGGTATCGCCAGGGCGGTGGTCGGCACCATGATGGCGCCGAGCACCAGGTTGAATCCGGCGCGGTCGCCCCGGAACCGGAACTTGGCGAACCCGTACCCCGCGGCGGCCGCCAGCAGCGCGGCCCCGACCGCGCTGACGACCGCGTACAGCATGGTGTTGAGCATCCAGTGCAGGAAGATCCCGTGGTCGTGGGTCAGCGTCGCCCGGATGTTCGACAGCAGTTGCGGTGACCCGGAGAACCACAGTCCGAACGTGCTGAACAGGTCCTGCGTGCTCTTCGTCGAGGCCACCGCCAACCAGAACAGCGGCAGCAGGAAGTAGGCCAGGGCGGCGAGCATGGCGATGGTCAGCGGGGTGCTGCGCCGCCTGCCCGGCGACCGGCGCCGCCTGGCGGTGCGGGCCCGGCCGGTCGCCGCGACGCTCGGAACGGCCGGGGCGGTGGTGGTCATGAGGTCCTCCTGCGGTTCGCGGTGAGCAGGACGGCGTAGGAGACGATCACGATGACCAGCCCGAGGAGGAACGACACCGCGGCCGCATAGTTGAGCTGCTGGTTGATGAAGGCGAGGGAGTAGGCGTACAGGTTGGCGGTGTAGGCACTGTCGATGACCCCGGGGGCGAGGCGTTGCAGCAGGTTCGGCTCGTTGAAGAGCTGGAAGCTGCCGATGACCGAGAACACCAGGGTGAGCATGAGCGCCGGCCGCAACGCGGGAATCTTGACGGACCAGGCGATCCGCCACGCGCCGGCGCCGTCGACCGCGGCCGCCTCGTAGAGCTCGTACGGTATGGCGCGCAGTGCGGCGTAGAGAATGATCATGTTGTACCCGACGAACTCCCACGTCACGATGTTCCCCAGGCTGCCGAGCATCCACTCGCTGCTCAGAAAGTGCGGGACCGGCACGTGCAACGCCTTGCCCAACTGGGCGAACGGGCCGTAGTCCGGCCCGTACAGGTAGCCCCACATGAGCGAGGCGACCACACTCGGTACGGCGTAGGGCACGAAGATGCCCAGCCGGACCACACGTGCCAGCCGCACCAGGCCGCTGTCCAGCGCGAGCGCGAAGAGCAGGGCCAGGACCAGCATCACCGGCACCTGGATCACGAAGAAGGTCGCGACCCGTAGCACGCCGTGGATCAGCTGCGGGTCCTTGACGGCGGTGACGTAGTTGTCCAGCCCGACGAACGTCGTACCCCCGATGAGCTTGTGCTCGAAGAGGCTCAGGTAGGCGGCGTAGCCGAGCGGGGCGAGGAAGAGCAGCACGAACAACAGCAGGAACGGGGCGACGAACAGCGGCCCGGCCGTGCGCCGGGAAGACCGTGCGGTGATGACACTCATCGTCGGGCCTTTCGGTCGAGGGTGCCGGGTCCCGCGGCCGGCGCCGGCCGCGGAACCCGCCGGCTGCGATTGGACGGTGAAGCCCTGGCCCTTGGCGAAGGTGGTGATCCGGGTCTGCCACTGGTCGAGCGCGGTGACGGCGTCGGTCTTGTCGGTGAGGGACTTGCCGACGGTCTCCTTGAAGTCCGTCTCCACCCGGTCGAGGAACGGCGGCCATTGGAAAGTGGTGTTGACAGTGCTGCTGATCCCGGCGAAGAGCTCGTTGACCTTCTGGCCGCCGTAGAAGGCGGGGGTGTCACCGAGGTAGCCGGGGTCGGCGAGCAGCGCCTTCGTCGCCGGGAACAGGAACTGCTTGGTGGCGAACAGCTTGGCGCTGTCCGGGTCGGAGTTGAGGAACTGGGCGAACACCGCCGCCGCGATCGGGTTCTTGGTCGACTTGATGACCGCGCTCGTCGAACCGCCCCAGTTGCCCGACTGCGGCGTGGACGCGTCCCACTGCGGCAGCGGGGCGGCGCGCCACTTGCCCGAGGTGGACTTCGCCGAGCCGGAGAGGAAGACCGGTCCCCAGGCCGCGGTGAGCCAGGTGGCGTACTTGCCGCTGTTGAGCGCGGCAAACCACGGATCGGTGAAGTCCGGCTCGGTCCCGACGACGCCCTCCTTGGCCAGCCCGCCCCAGTACGCGGCGAGCTTCTGGGACGTCGTGTCGTTGACGTGGATGGCGATGGTGCTCTTGCCGGACTTCACGTAGGGCTTGCCGCCTGCCTGCCACACCAGCCCGTGCCACGCGGCGGGCTGGCTCGGCGCGAAGTTGGTCAGGTAGACCTTCGGGTCGGCGGTATGGAGCTTGCGGGCCGCGGCAGCGAACTCGTCCCAGGTCGTCGGGACCTGGATGCCGTACCGGTCGAAGATGTCCTTGCGGTACAGCATGCCCAGCGGACCGGTGTCCTGCGGGATCGCCCAGACCTCGCCGTTGGGCCCGCTGACCTGCGCCCACGTCCAGTCCACGAACTTGTCCTTCAGCGCCGCCACGCCGTACGGGCGCAGGTCCAGGAGGCTGTCGGTGATGGTGAAGGTCGGGATGTACTGGAACTCGATCTGCGCCACGTCGGGAGCGCCGGTGCCGGCCTGCAACGCCGTGCGCAGCTTGGTGTACTCCGGGGCGCCCTGGCCGGCGTTGACCACCTTGACCTTGACGGCCGGGTACTTCTTCTCGAACAGCGCCACCTCTTGCGCGATGTCCGGAACCCAGGTCCAGAACGTCAGCTCGGTCGCGGTCGACATCGCCTTGTCGATGTCGGCCTGGCTCACCGCCGCGGCGGCGGAGGCACCGCCGCCTTTGTCGTCGTCGCCGCCGCACGCGGCCAGCGCGGCACTCAACGACACCGCTCCGGCCGAGGCGAGCAAGGTTCGGCGGCTTACCGGGAACTGTCGGGACGATATGGCCATGGTGAACTCCCGTCAAAGGGCAGGGTGGACCGGCGCGCCGGGCAACGGCGTGCTGAGGACAGGGGGTACCGAGAGAGGTGCGCATCCGCGCGGGTGTTACCGCCGCTCGTCAGCGACGGCCGGTGCGGGCCTCGGGTGACGGGCCGCCGTAGGTGGACAGATCGAAGCTGATCAGGGCTGGGTGGAGGGGACTTCGCCGCCGGCGGGCTGACCGTGCGGGCCGCCGTGGGCATGAGGGATCGCTCGGCGGCCACGTCCCGGGATCGGCCGGAGCGGTGGTGGCGCCGTCGAGGCGCGGACGACGAGCTCGACCGGTTGGTCGGCCGCCGGTGGAAGCTCGACATCCGGCTTCTCGATGACGTGTACCAGCAGCGCGAGGCCCTGCCGCGCGACCTCGTCGAACGGCTGCCGCACGGTGGTGAGCGGGGGGCTGACGTAAGCGGCGACCGGGATGTCGTCGAACCCGACGACGCTGATGTCCTCGGGCACCCGGCGCCCGGCCTCGAGCTGCGCGCGGATGAAACCGATCGCCATGTCGTCGTTCGCGGCGAACACCGCGGTCACGGTGCCGTCGCCGGCCAGTTCCCGGCCGGCCGCGTAGCCGGACGCGGCCGACCAGTCGCCCTCGACGACCGGCGGCTCGTCCGCGCCGTGGGCTCGCAGCGTCTCGCGCCAACCGGCGAGACGGTCCCGTGCCGAATACCACCGCTGCGGACCGGCCAGGTGATGGACGGTCGAGTGCCCCAGCTCCAGCAGGTGCTCGGTCGCGGCCCGCGCGAGCAGGCCCGCGCCGACCCTGGCGGTCACCACCTGCGGCGCCGCGAAGGTGGACGGCGCGCCGAGGACCAGGACCGGCACGTCGACGCTGATCAGGCCGACCCCCTCGTCGATCGGCTCGGAGATGACGACGCCGTCCACGCCCTGGTCCAGCAGCGACGCCAGGGCGCCCGCGATGCCGCCCGGGTCGCCCTCGATCGTGTCGGCCACCCGCAGCGTGTAGCCCACCTCCCGGACCGCCCGCCCGATGCCCACGAGCAGCGACGCCGGCCCGTACAAGGCGCTGCCGAGCGTCACCACGCCGATCGACCGGGTCCGCCCCGAGGCCAACGCCCGGGCCGCCTGGTTGCGCCGGTAGCCGAGCTGCTCAGCGGCGTCCAGGACCCGCCGGCGCACGTCGGCCGAGACATACGGCTCGTCGTTGAGGACCCTGGACACCGTCTTCTGGGAGACGCCGGCCAGCCGCGCGACGTCCACGCTGCGCGGCGGCGCAGGGCTTCCGCCCTGCCTCGTCAGTCGCGTCATGGCGCCTCCCACCGTCGGGCCACAGCCTGTATGACTGCGCTATCATGTCTACGCAATCAGACGCTCGCGGTCAAGAGCCCGGAACCCCGCCCGTGACGTCGGCGAGGCATATTTCTTACCAACATCCCTCGCGCTACGTCGTGCCGGTGAACAGGGCGCGGAGTTCGGTGATGGGGGTGGCGGCGTTGCCATCGAGGGCTCTGCCGAGCGCGGTCAGCCGGGGATCGACGACCGCGGGGTTGTCCACCAGGCAGCGGGTCACGAGCGCCGACCACAGCCGGCGGGTGGAGGCGGAGTCGCTGTCGCGGCGGACGTACAGGGGTGACCGGGGACGTCGCCGCCACGGCAGTTCCGGGTCGGTCAGCACTACGTCCAGTTCCTCGACCAGGACCGCCGCCAGCGCTGCCGCGGTCGCCGTTTCCGCCGACAGCAGCAGCACGGCGAGGGTCAGGAACACCGGCGCGGACGGATCATCGCGCCAGTCGCCCGGTAGGTTCAGCCGGCACCAGGCCAGAAAGCGCAATGCGGCATCGCGGGCCGGTTCTCCGAGTTCCCAGGCCGAGTCCACCAACGGGGCGAGAGAGTCCACCGGGTTGCCGGCGGCAGTCACTGCCCGGACCAGGAGCGTGCAGGCGAACAGTCGCCGGAGGTGGTCGCGCCGGCCGGCCGGCGTTGTCCACCGGGTCAGGGCCAGGACCTCGGCGGGATCCCTTCTGAGGTCATCGGGCAGCCCGGGGCTGTGCACCAGGTCGGTCAGCGCCCGACGGTATTCGGGCACGTCGGCGCCGTAGTCGGCTTCGGCGATCTCCTCGATGTCGGCGGCGTCCAGCTGCGGGGCCACCCAGGCCCACAGCGCGCGTTCGTCCGGGGTCAAGGATGCGAACAGGTCACGGTCGGAGCCGGTCACCAAGCGATGATGCGGCCTCGGCCCTGTCGACGTCCATGACATATGCGCGGACGCCGGCGCAGCCCTCCCGAGCGGGCACCAGGGCGACGCCCAGTGGATCGCACTCCCCAGCACGAGTCCGGATCGGTACCTCAGGTGGCCGAGAATCATGCACCATCATCAGTACGTGGCGCGGCCGCCACTGATGTCGTAGACGGCGCCGGTGGAGAAGCTGACCTTGTCAGAGACGAGCCATGCGATCAGCTCGGCGACCTCTTCGGGCCGGCCGACCCGCCTCATCGGGATCAGGCTCGTGATGTGGGCCAGCGCTTCCGCTCCGGTGCTGGCGTTCATCGGGGTCTCGATCACCGCCGGGGCGATGGCGTTGGCCAGGACGCCGCTCGTGGCGAGTTCCTTGCCGAGAGACTTGGTGAGGGCGATGACGGCGGCCTTCGAGGCCGAGTACGGCGACATGTTGGGGTTGCCGTCCTTGCCGGCCATGCTGGCGATGTTGACGACGCGTCCCCAGCCGCGTTCGCGCATGCCCGGTACGAAGGCCTGGCAGGTGTGCAGGGTGCCGTTGACGTTGACGGCGAAGGTGCGGGCCCAGCCGTCGAGCGGGATTTCCCACAGGGGCGCGTTCGGGCCGACGATGCCGGCCGAGTTGATCAGGATGTCGACGGGGCCGGTCTGTTCCGCGGCGGCTCGCACAGCGCCCGCGTCGGTGACGTCGACGTGCAGGTCGGCGCCGTCGGCGATGTCCAGGGTGAGGACCTTGATGCCGTCGGCGGCCAGGCGGATAGCGGCCGCCGCGCCAAGGCCGCTCATGCCGCCGGTGACGACCGCGGTACGGGATGCGCTCATGAGCTGTCCTTGTCTGTCAGTCGGACTCGCGGGACGCGCGGTCGCCGCTTGGCTGTTGAGGTGACTCATTGTCGGTCGTGCACAGCGGGTTCGGTGCCGCTCCGCCGGATCGGCTGGCCCATGACGTGCGCCTCACCACCGCTAAAGCATCCTAGGCTGGTGGTCCTACACTCACCGTACCGCCGCAGCGGCGCTCCCCTAGCCCCCGCTCCCCAGGCCCAAGATGGACCCTTGGCGTTGGTGTGATTGTCGGTCGGAGGTGGTGGGCCGCTGACTCGTGTTCGGCCTGGGCGCCCGGCCGAAAGACTCATCGTTGTCGGCAGTCAGGCAAGGTTCCGTTCCGGTCAGCCCGCGTACAGCAGCAGTAGCCCTGTGACTGTGTAGGCGACCATGAGCACCAGCAGCGGTATCTGCCCGGCCACGGCCCGCTTGCGCGGGAACAGGCGCAGGGCGCGGTCGTGGGCGAGCACGGTGCCGAGCAGGTGCCCGATGACGATCACCGTGATCTGCAGCAACGCGACACCGGTCGGGGTGATCCAGCCGGACCTGATCTCCCAGTCTCGGGTGCCGAGCCAGTTTGCGCCGGTGCCGAGCGGGTCGGCAGCGAGTACGACGGTGCGTTGACCTTCCAGGACCAGCAGCGAGTAGTAGTGGGCAATGATGTATCCGACGGCGACCGGCACGATCGAGTGCGCCAGTTGTCTCGGTACTGCCTTGTCGTCACGGCCGGCGCGGCGGCCGGCGGTGACGGTTGCGGCGCTGTAGGCGGCGGCCACGACGGCGATGACCACGACCAGGCCGACGGTGCCGGTCACCGGTGCGGGCAAGCCGTTCTCCTGCACGAAACGCAGCCAGAACGGCGCGTTGGACAGGCTGTCGAACATCGTCGAACCGAGGAGTACGGTCACGAACGGCACCAGGCCGGGCGCGGCCGCGACGCCGGCGATGCCGTCGAGCGGGTTACGCCAGACCAGGACACCATCGGCGCGGCGCCCGAGGAGGGCGAGCCGGCCGACGAGGGTGCTGTAGACCTCGAACGGGTCGCCGCGTTCGAACCAGCCCGACCCGTACAGCACGGCACCGACGGTCATGGCCAGCAGATACCCGGCGAGCCAGGCGGTGATGACCGGCAGCGTGGCCCGCTCGGGTGCGACGAGTTCCAGCCACACGAACGCGAACAGGCCGACCGCGGCCGGCCACAGTCCCATGCGTACCGGGATCGGTCGCCGCCCGGCAGCGGGGTCGCGGTGAAGCGCCACGGCGGCCAGCCGGTGCAGGGTGCGCAGCGGATTCACCGCGCGCCAGACCGGGCCGAACAGCAGCGACGCGGGCGCGATGCCGACCCACAGCAGCACGTAGAGGGCGCCTGCGGTCGGATTGTCGGCGCTGTCGGCGCCGGCGAGCAGGCCGATGCCGAAGTAGCCGAGCAGGGCCAGGCCGACCAGTCGCAAGGTCCACCGCCACGCCGACGAGTCGGCCCAGGCCCGCAGCCAGATCGGTGCAGGTCGACCGGCGGTGCCATCGCGATCCAGCCGCGGCCGGCGCCACATGGCGCCGAGCACGATGAAGGAGATGATCAGGGCGAGTACGGCACCGATGACCAGCGCAGTCAGCGTGATGGGCAGATCCTGCCGGCCGCCGACGCCATGCGCCAGCAGCCGCGCGGGCGCCTCCATCGCTCAGCGCACCACGAGCTGGAAGAGCACCAGGTGGGTGTCGTGGGTTTCCACCTCGAACAAACCGCTCTGGTCGGCGCGGAACTCGATCGACGCAGGCTGACCGGCGGGCAACGATTTCGTCAGGTCGTAACCGTGCACGTGCAGGTCGTCGGGCACGTCCGAGGTCACGGTGATCCGCACTGCCGCACCTCGACGAACCTCGATCCGGCTGGTCGGTGGCGTCACCTTCTTGTCGACCACCGTCACCACGATCTCCTTGTCGACGGCAGAAACGGCCGGCGGCGGCGCGGGCGGACTCACGCTGATCGTCGGATCGGCCACAGTGGAGGCGGATGCCGCCGTGGTGGCCGCGGCCGGTGGAGCCGCTGCGGTGGTGGGCCCATCACCGCCGCAGCCGGTGACGGCGAGCAGGACGGCAACGGCCAGGATCGGCCAGCGTACGCGGGCGCTGCGCAATGACGGACTCCGTACGACAGAGGACAGTTGCCGGACCTTTTCGTTTGGGAGCTGAACTTTACGTCTTGTCCGGTCGGATGGGAAAGACCATCATGAATCGATGCGCTCAGTGCCGGCCACTGCCCACCGATATCTGACCCGCACGGCGGTGGTCCTCGTCCTCGCCACGGCCGGCCTCACCTTTCCCGCTACGCCGGCCCGCGCTCACGGACAGCTCGCCGTGTCGAAGCCGCTGACGAACACGATCGTCAACGATCCGCTCGAGCGCATCGAGTTGTACTTCACCGAGCGGCCGGCGTCCCACGCCTACTTCACGGTGACCGCGCCCGGCGGTGGCCGGGTCGACAACGGCTGGAGCGGTGGGCAGCCGATCCGGCTCGACAAACCGGTACAGGAGTACTCACTCGTCGACGGCAAGTGGGAGCCGCATCTCTACCACACGGGCTTTCCTGCCATGGTGCCGGTCGCACACTGGCCGGAGAAAGGCGACTATGTCGCCAGCTATGTGTCCGTGGCCTCCGACGGCGAGGCGGTGAAGGGCAGCGTCAAGTTCCACTACAACGGCCCGGCCACGCCGGCCCCCGCCGGCTGGACCGCACCGACGAACGGACCCGACCCGCAACTGCTGGCCCAGACCAGCCACGGCGACAAACCCGACGCGACCGGCGCGACAACCGGACCAACCCCCAGCGGTGTCGACGATCCCGTCAACACCGCCGAGGCCGCCCCCCAGCGGCAGGACAGCGTCGCGGTGTGGTTGCTGCCCGCTGGGCTCGTCCTGGCATCCGCGTTGATCGTCGGGCACGCCGCCCGCAAGCCGCCTCTGCCGGCCCCGGCCCGGCGGCGCCGGAACAAACCGCCCGTTACATGACCGGCCATGTAACGGCGGTTGGGAGCCCTTGAACCCCGGAACGGTGGGTGCGAGGAGCCGGCGACGAACACCCGGGCGAGCCGAGCTCGACCCGTTCCCGGTAGCAGGTACGGCCGGCGAGTAGCCTCGATCACCTCAGCGCCCCGCGACCGGCAGGGAGGGAAATGATCACGCCCTTGCGCGCCGGCGATCCCACCCGTCTGGGCGACTATGAGCTGGTCGGCCGCTTGGGTACGGGCGGGATGGGCACGGTGTATCTCGGCCGCGGGCGCAACGGGCGACGGGTCGCCGTGAAGACCATCCGCACCGAGTACGCGTGGGACAGCACACTGCGGGGCCGCTTCCGCAGCGAGGTGAACCGGCTGCGCCAGGTGCCGTCGTTCTGCACCGCGGCAGTGCTCGACGCCGACTCCGACCATGATCCGCCCTACCTGGTGGTGGACTATGTCTCCGGTCCGAGCCTCGCCGCGGAGGTTCAGCAGAACGGTCCACTCAGCTCGGATGCGCTGCCCGGTGTGATCATCGGCGTCACCGGGGCGCTCGTCGCGATCCATCAGGCCGGGGTGGTCCACCGGGATCTCAAACCTGACAATGTCCTGATCACTCTGGGTAGTATCAAGATCATCGACTTCGGTGTCGCCCGCTCACTGGACCACACGAGCCAGCACACCGCGAGCGGGCAGATGATCGGCACGGTTCAGTACATGGCACCCGAGTCGTTCGACACGACCGCGGGTGGCCCGGTGACCGCAGCCGCGGACATCTTCGCCTGGGGCGTGCTCGTGACCTACGCGGCGACCGGGCGCACTCCCTTCACCGCGAACACGCCGCCGGCAACAGCCCTGCGCATCGCAACTCAGCCTCCCGACCTGACCGGCCTCACCGGCGTACTGCGCGACCTGGTCGCCCAGGCACTGACCAAGCGGCCCGAGGACCGGCCCACCGCACGCCAGCTCCTCGAGACCCTGCTCGGCATCGCGCCGGTCCCTGTCCCGAGACCACACCGGACGCCCCTGGCCCCGTCGAGCCCTCGATCGACGCCCCCGGCCGCGATGGCCCGGCCGACTCCGTCCTTGCCCGCACCGGTGCCCCCCTCGGGCGAGAAACGCAGCCACACCGTCGCCTTCATCATCCTGATGGTGCTGACCGGCCTGCTCGGCGTGATCCTGACCAGCACTCTGTTCTACCTGGTGGACAACACCTGAGCCGCGTTCCCGGCGGTCGCGCGGATCGATGCGGACGGGTTCGTTGCCTCGGCCGCCGCCCCGAGCCCATGGCTGGTCGGGCGTATGACAAAGCTGGGTGACGGCCTGGTTCGATCAAGGACGGCCCGTGCCGGGCTGGACCGGAGCAGAGAAGGCGGCACACCTCGTGCAGCCTCGGCATTTATCGTCAAACAGCGACACATCATGGTGACGTCACAGCGAGCGGAGACAGTGTGCCCGAGGACAACACGTACGTTCGGGATCAGAATGCGCGCGTGGATCCGATGCTCACCCTCGGGACGATCACCGTCGCGGAATTGCGCAACATTCTGGCCGACCTTCCCGGCGAGGCCGTCGTCATCGTCGGCCTGGACGAAACAGGAGGGGACGACTGCTCACCACTGGCTGATGTGGAGGAGGTCTGGTACTTCCCATCCACCGGCGAGTCGGCTCCGCTCGGACGTGATGCCGACGGAAACGTCCACGAGCCAGGCTCCCGTGACCTGTACGCCGTGCTTCTCCGTCCCACCGGCCACCGGTGACAGCAGCCCTGGTGACGGCGGCGGTCGCCTCGTACAGGCGTTCCGGCATTTCCAGGGCGGCCGCTCGATACGTCAGGATGTCGCCACGTTCGCCGTGGTCGCCGGCGCGGGCGTCCCGCAGCGGCTGAGGCGGTATCGAGCTAGCGTGAGCTTCCGACCCGGAGGAGGCACGCATGAGTCTCGAAAAGGTGATCTTCGGCTTCTTCGTGCTGCTGGCCGCGACGCTCAACTTCGGGTTCTTCATCGGCGACCTGTCCGACCCGTCGTTGCACAACGTGTACGAGCTGTTCGCGGCGATCGTGGTCAGTCTCATCGCGACCGTGCTGAAATTCGGCGACCGTACCCAGATCGGGGCGGTGCACCTGGCCACCAGCCTCGTCGCCGACCTGCAGCTGATCGCCGCCGCGCTGGCCTGGGGGTACGCCACCCAGATCGCGTCGAGCGGCCTCGACGGGGCGGCGATGGCCAGCGTCGTGTCGCTGTCCGGGGGCGCACTGCTGGCCAATCTCGTCTCGGTCGTACTCCTGGTGATCGAGACCGTGTCGTTCCACCGCCGGTGACGGGAGGAGTCGTGGCCGATTCGGCGAGGCAGCACCGGTTCCGGGACCGCGACGACCGGCGGCACTGGCGACCCCGGCGGGCGTTCTCCGCCCGGTCAGCGGAGACGTCGTCCACGGTCTTCCTGATCCTGCGCCGCATGCGGGCCCCGCTGATCGTCCTGATCACGATCTTCGCAGTCAGTGTGCTGGGCCTGACCCTGATCCCCGGCCGGGACGCCGCCGGACACCCCACCCGGATGGGGTTCTTCGACGCGTTCTACTTCATGAGCTACACGGCCACCACGATCGGGTACGGCGAGATTCCCCAACCGTTCACCGGCGCTCAGCGACTGTGGGTGATGGCCGCCATCTACCTCACGGTGATCGGGTGGGCGTACGCCATCGGGTCGCTGCTCACGTTGCTGCAGGACCGGGCGTTCCGGCAGGCGCTGCGGTTGCAGCGCTTCACCCGTACGGTGAGCAGGCTGCGCGAGCCGTTCCTGCTGATCATCGGGTACGGACAAACCGGCCAGTTGCTCGGTCGCTCGCTGGACGCCATCGGCCGGCGCTTCGTCGTGCTCGACATGTCCGGGGAACGCGTCGACTCGCTGGACGTCGACTCGTACCACGCCGACGTACCCGGGTTGGCCGGAGACGCCGGCAACCCGCACACCTTGGCCGTCGCCGGTCTGGAGCACCCCCGGTGTGAAGGAGTGCTGGCACTCACCGACAACGACGAGGTCAACCTGGTCGTCGCGATGACCGCCGCTCTCGTCCGCCCGGACCTACCGGTCATCGCCCGGACCATCTCGCCCGCGATCGAGCACCGGATGCGGGCCTTCGGCTCACCGACGGTCGTCAACCCGTTCGACCGCTTCGGCGACCACCTGGGGCTCGCCCTGCGCTCCCCCGCGTCGTACCAGCTGATGTCCTGGCTGGAGAGCGGCCCGGGCGCCGATCTGCCCGAGCCGGGCCGGCTGCCGAGGGCCGGACGTTGGGTCATCTGCGGCTACGGCCGTTTCGGCAGGAAGCTCACCGAGGACCTGCGCGCCGAGGGCCTGGACGTGGTCATCCTGGACCGGCAGCCGGACGCCTTGGCGGGCACCACGGTCGTCGTGGGCGACGCATCCGAGCCCGCCGTGCTGGCGCGCGCCGGCCTGGAGCAGGCGGTGGGTTTCGTCGCCGGCACCGACAACGACACGACGAACCTGTCCCTGATCGCCGCTGCCCGCCAGGTCAACCCCGCACTGTTCATCGCCTCGCGGCAGAACCGGCCCGCCAGCGCACCGCTGTTCGCGGCGATGGACGTCGACCGGCTGCTGGTGCCGACCGAGATGGTGGCGCGGGAGGTCTACGCCCAGCTGAGCACCCCGCTGCTGTGGCGCTTCCTGCAGAACATGCCGGCACGTGGCGACGACTGGGCCGCAGAAGTCATCGGCCGCCTCCGTCAGCAGTGCGGCCGGCGCCTCGGCAGCGTCTGGAAGGTCACCCTGAACGACCACGACGCGCCCGCCCTTGTCTCCTGGCTGCATGCGGGCGACGCCCGGCTGGGGAACATGCTGAACAGCCCGCAGGACCGGAGCAGGCCCCTCGCCGCTGTGCCGCTGCTGCTGCAACGGAACTCCGAGAGCACCCTCGGCCCGAACGGCGACATCATCCTGGCGCCCGGCGACCAGCTCCTGTTCGTCGGACGACCCTCGGCGCGCCGGTCCCTGCTCGACACCATGACCCACCATGCCATCAGCGAGTACGTTCTGACCGGACGATCCGTCCCGTCGGGTTGGCTGTGGCAACGGGTGACCGGCCGGGTGCCGCACTCCGCCGGGCATTTCGGGGCCGCAGAGTCCCGGTCGACGCCACCCGATTGACATACGGCCGTCCTTCCGAACGGCCTGACCGCTTGATCGCTGTCGCGCTGCCACGTCCGTCGCCCGAGCCGTCGGCCAGACCGTGGCCACGACCATCGTGGACAGCGAATCCGCTGGCAGGGGTGCGTCAGCGCACTCCTGTGGGCGCCCGGACGATCAGCACGGCCAGCGTCGCCGCGCTCAGGACAGCAACCGCCAGATACGACGCAGTGTCACCGACGCTCTCGGCGAAGCGTGATCCACCCGCCGAGCCGATGCCCTGGCCTGCCGCCCACGCCAAGTTGAACAGCCCGAAAGCGAGCCCCTGGGGCAGGCCGGACGCCTCGGCTCCGTCGGACAGCAGCGCGGACGCCGGGGTCATCAGCATCCCGCTCATGGCCGCCGCGAACACCACCACCACGCCCAGCAGCACGGCCCGGCCCGGCAGCGGCAGCAGCAGGCAGCCGCCCAGCACGCCGCCGAGACCGGCCCGCAGCGGCAGCAGCCGACCGAAGCGGTCGGAGAGCCGACCCACCAGCGGGCTGCCCGCGGCCTCCACCGCGGCGGCGCAGAGGAACACCACGGCGACCCCGGTCGCGCCGAGTCCCAGCTCGTCGAGGCGCAGAGGGACCAGGACACCGGCGACACCGAAGTACATGGCCGGCAGGACGGTGAGCCAGGCCCCCACGCGTACCGCCGGCTGACGCAACGCCTGGCGCAGCGTCCCATTCTGCGGCGTGTGCTTACGGGAGGGAGTCAGCACCACGGCGGCGGCCAGACCGAGCGCCACGACCCCGACCACGCCGAAGACCAGCCGGGGGCTGCTGGCGTGGGCCAGCGCACCCAGCACGGGACCGCCGATCGCGCCGGCGGCGATGACCGAACCGTCCTGGGCGATGACCTGCGCGGTGGCCGCCGGGGTGGGCGTGCCGTCGCTCGGGGCCGGGATGTCCGCGACATCGGGAGCCGGACGGCGCGGCAGCTGACCTGAATTGGACATACCTCTCCCGTCAGTAAAATCGACGGGCACTTGGCTTGACCCTCTATCAAAGTAGCCCGGCCGGGGCCCCCGGTGGCCGCCGGGCCGGTGACACGTTTCCAACCGGCACCGCTGGGCACTCCGCGCCCATGCCGGCCACCCTCGAGGCGCCCCCGCTGCCGCCGCACCTGCAACTGGAGATCACCTCCGCCTGCAACCTGCGCTGCATGATGTGCCTGGTGCGCTACCGCCCGCCGGTGAACAAGCTGGCCGGGGCCATGGCGCTGCCGCTGTTCCACCGGCTGGTCGGGGAGGTGCCCGGGCTGCGCAGACTGACGCTGCAGGGCCTCGGTGAGCCGCTGCTGTCTCCGCACCTGCCGGAGATGATCCGGACCGCGGTCGCCCGGCGGATCACCGTCGGCTTCAACACCAACGCCACCCTGCTCACCGCGCGGCGCGCCCGGGAGCTCGTGGAGAGCCGGGTCGACTGGCTGCACGTCTCCCTGGACGGCGCGCACGCCGGCGCGTACGAGGCCATCCGCGACGGCGCGCACTTCGACACCGTGCTCGCCAATCTGGCCGGGCTGGTCCGGGCCAAGCGGGCGGCGGACAGCGCCACCCCGTGGATCCGGGTGGTGTTCGTGGCGATGCGCGACAACGTGGGCGAGCTGCCCGCCCTGGTCGCGCTGCTGGGCGGGATCGGCGTCGACGAGCTCCACGTGCAGAACCTGTCCCACAACTTCTCCGACACCGACCCGGCCGGCCGGTACGAGGGCATCCGCACCTTCACCGCCGACCAGGCACTCTGGACCGGAGCCGACCTGGAACGGGCCGCCGCGATGTTCGCCGAGTCGGCCCGGCTGGCCCGCGAGCACGGGCTCAAGCTGCGGCTCCCGGCACTGGGACCGGCGCCACCGGCCCAGGCGGGGCGCGGCCGGGGGTGTTCGTGGCCGTGGGAGGCCGCGTACGTCACGAGCGCCGGGGTCGTCCAGCCCTGCTGCATGGTCATGGGCGACGACCGGGTCACCCTGGGCCGCCTCGACGAGCAGAGCTTCCCGGAGATCTGGCACGGGCCCGCGTACCGGGAATTCCGGCGCCGGCTGGCCGGCGACGAACCGCCGGAGGTCTGCCGCGGGTGCTCGCTGTACCAGCGGACTTTCTGAAGTGGCGGTCCCGCGGCCCTGCTGCGGAACCGCCGGAGCCCGCTAACCTGGACCTCTGCGTTCCCCCGCCCGCACCGGCGACGGCGCAAGCGTCATGAAGCGGCGCGACCCCGGATGCCGACCACCGGGAGTCCGGAAGTAAACAGCGCACGACCCGCACCGGCGACGCGGTGACGTGCACAACCCGAGGACGCAAAGCTCATGACCGACAGACAGCCCATGGACCCGACCGACGCGTTCGCCGAGCTCGGCCGGATCAAGCTGAGCGAGACCGACATCGACGGCGTGCTCAACAAGATCGCCCAGCTGGCCAAACGCACCATCCCCGGCACCGACGAGGTCTCCGTGACCCTGGTCCGGGGCAAGGGCGCGTACACGGCTGCCTTCACGGGCGAGCTGGCTGTCGCGCTGGACGAATCGCAGTACAACAAGGGCCACGGTCCCTGCCTGGACGCGTCCGTGTCGGGCGACAGCCTCTCGCTGCCGGACATGGCCACCGAGAGCCGCTGGCCGGACTGGGCGGCCCGGGCCCGGGAGGCCGGGGTCAACAGCTCCCTGTCGATCGGGCTGCCGATCCACGACACGGTGAGCGGCGCGCTGAACGTCTACGCTCTCAAGCCCGACACGTACGACGAAGACGCGATCATCCTCGGTCAGACGTTCGCCGGCTACGCGGCGGTGGCCCTGGCCAACGCCCACCTGTACGACGTCACGGCCACCCTGGCCCAGCACATGCAGGCGGCGATGGAGAGCCGGGCGGTGATCGAACAGGCCAAGGGCATCATCATGGGCGAGCGCCGGTGCACCGCCGACGAGGCGTTCCGGATCATGAGCAAACTGTCGCAGGACTCCAACCGCAAGCTGCGCGACGTGGCGGCGGCCCTGGTCGACCGGGCCCAGCAGCCGCCGCGCTCCGCAACCTGATCCTGTACTGGTCATCCGCAACCGTCCGGCGATACCGTGCAAGGCGAGCCTTCAGCAGGGAGGGCACCCCGCAGGTGCCTATTCCTGGAGTGTGTCCATGCTCGCCGAGGCCTCAGCCGCATCCCGGCACGACGACCGCTGCCCGCTGATCGAGATCCGCCACGCCGACGACGACGGCCCGTTGCGGCTGCTGATCTCCGGCGACGTCGACGAGATCAGCGCCCGGCACCTCCAGCAGTGCCTGATCGACGTGCTGCGCCGCGAACCTCCCCGGGACATCGGCGTGGACGTCTCCGGCGTGACGTTCCTGGACGCCGCCGGCATCGAGGCGCTGCTGCGCTGCCAGGCCGACGCCCGGCAGCTGGAATGCCGGCTGTTCCTGACCGACCCCACCCCGATGACCTACCGGGTGCTGCAGATCGCGGGCCTGCTGGAGCAGTTCGGGCTGGCCCGGCCCCGGCCGGACGTGCAGGGGCACACCCCGGCCGGGGCCGAGCTCGGCATGGTCAACTGCGGCCTGACCGGCTGACCCCAGCGGTACGCCCTCAGTCCGGCGTCTCGTCCGGTCCCAGGTCCACCGAGCTGCGCACCTCGGACATGTTCCGGTACGAGGCCAGCGGCATGGCCCGCAGTGCCCGGACAGCCGCATCGTCTGCGGACCCGGCGCGCTGCGTGGCGTGCGCGACGATGGCGTCCTTGTCGGCGGGAAAGTCCAGGTCTTCAAGCAGCTCCTGGACCTCGGTGAAGGTCTTGTGGCTCATGTTCTCCTCCAGTTCTCGGTCACGGCCGCCGGTCGCCGGCCTGCTCTGCGGCACATTGGCCGTATGCCCCGGATCCGGCGGGACAGTCACCGGTTTGACACGTCCGTGTCCGGGCAACCGGCATTGATGGAGCCACTTCGATCCACCGGTCCCGGCAGGCCGGACCATCCGCTGCCGATCGCCCAGGTCAGCACCGGCATGACCGTCATCGACGCGGCGAGCGACGAGGTCGGCACCGTCACCGCGGTCGAGATGCCCGGCACCGGGATCCGGCCGGACCTGTCCGGCGACGGGGCGGATGACGGGGCGGTCCGGCTGATGTCCGAGGGTTATCTGCGGGCGGGCAGCAGCGGCCTGTTCGCCAAGGCCTGGTACGCCGACGGGTCCCAGATCGCCGACGTCACCACGACGGGCGAGGAAGGCGTCGTGACGCTGACCGTCACCACGCAGGAGCTGCACCGCGGCGGCTGACACCCGCCCTCAGGCGTCCTCCAGCCATTGGCTGACCGCGTGGAACGGCGCCGGCGGCTGAGGCGGACCCCCGCTCACCTTGGTGACCAGCTCCGCGGCCACCTCGCGCAGCTTGCGGTTGCGGTGCTGGGACGCCTGGCGCAGCAGGTCGAACGCCTGCTCCGCCGTGCAGCGCTGCTGAGCCATCAGGATGCCCAACGCCTGGTCGATGACGCTGCGCGCGGCCATCGCCTCGGTCAGCTGACGGCGCAGCACGGCGGCGTCGGACTGGCGCAGCGCCACGGTGAGGGCCGCTCCGCACTGGACCGCGAACGCTTCGGCGTGCCGGCGGGCGGCGCCGCGGAAGGCAGCCGGTTCGTGGGCGTACAGGTTGAGGGCGCCGATCGTGCGGTCGCCCACCCGTAGTGGCAGCGACAGTGAGCTGCCCAGGCCGTGGGCGACGGCGAACGACGCGAAGTCCGGCCAGCGGGTCTCGGTGGCCAGGTCGTCCGCCGCGACCACCTCACCCCCGCGCAGCGCGTCGAGGCAGGGGCCGCTGTCGGCGCCGTACTGCACCTCGTCCACCTGCGCGGCGAGCGGCGCACTGGTCGCGGCCGTGACCGGGCGTCCCTCGCGGTCGAAGGTGATGCCACCGGCCGCGGCGGGCGTCACCACCTCGGCGGCCAGCCGGATCACCTGCTCCAGGAAGCCGTCGAGCTGCGGCGAGTCGACCAGCA
Source organism: Actinoplanes sp. NPDC048791 (assembly GCF_040650095.1). Lineage (NCBI taxonomy): Bacteria > Bacillati > Actinomycetota > Actinomycetes > Micromonosporales > Micromonosporaceae > Actinoplanes > Actinoplanes sp. NPDC048791. The sequence goes on from NZ_JBEZGQ010000031.1 coordinate 19,874, forward strand.
GGGTGACCAGCCCGCCGTAGGCGAGGATGTTGCCGGTCTCGGATTCGGCGACCATGCGCGCCGGCCTCTCGTCACGGGTCAGCAACCAGCTACGGCCATCACCGGCTGAGGTTCACCTTACCCTCCTGAGGGGGAGGTCAGCTGCGTCAACGCCTCGTCAGGGTTAGACTCTGAGGCGGTTCGGACGTGAGCCGTGCGGTGTCCCCTGCCCCGCGCCCATCCTCCACACAGGAGGCGCTGATGTCCCAGCCGTCACTCATCTCCGTCCGCCCCGCCCAGGGCGCGCCGACGTTCACGCTCAGCACCGTCGAGGACGGCGCGGTGACTGTCGTCCGGGCGTGCGGTGAGCTCGACCAGGACACTGCACCAGCTCTGACCGAGCACACCGACCAGCTCGTCGCCGGGCGTTCTCCGCTGGTGCTGGTGCTCGACCTGGCCGGCGTGGACTATCTCGGGGCGGCCGGCATCACCGCCCTGCTGTACGTGCGGGACGCGGTGGGGCGCCGAGGTGGCCGCCTCGTACTGCGGGAACCGTCGTCGCAGGTCCGCAAGGTGTTGCAGCTGGGTCAGGTGGCCGGGCTCTTCGCCGCCGACGGGACCTGTGAGACATCCGGGACACATATCCCCCCGCGGATCGGGTAGGCGCTCCGGCAACGGAAAGGAGCCCACCATGACCAATCCTCAGCAGCCGGAACTGCGCCGCAGCGGCGAGTCGCCGACCAGCAAGCAGCGCACCGAGGACGCGAACCCGACGAGTCCGCCGGGCGGCAGCCACGACAAGACCGGTGACAGCCCGGTCCCCGAGAGCCAGGTCTCGCCGTACGGCCCCGGTGGGCGTACCGCGTCCGACGGCTCGTGACCGGCCGGCCGGTCCGACCGTGAACGCGCAGAGACTCGTCCGGGGGCTGCTCGCCGGAGTGCTGGTCGCCGCCGCCTCCGGTTGTGTGGTCGTGTCGTCCGGCGGCACCGAGCCGCGCCGGCCCGTGCCGCCGGGTGGCCTGGGCCGGATGAAC
>NZ_JBEZGQ010000032.1:0-20641 GCF_040650095.1 Actinoplanes sp. NPDC048791
CCGGCGGCCCGGCGGCCCGGCGGCCCGGCGGCCCGGCGGCCCGGCATAGCCTGACGTCATGAGGGTTGTGGTCATCGGCGGCAGCGGGCACATCGGCACGTTCCTGATCCCGCGACTGGTCCGCGCCGGTCACGAGGTGATCAGCATCAGCCGTGGGCAGAGTTCCAGCTACACCGACGATCCGGCCTGGCAGCGGGTGCGGCAGGTCAGCGCGGACCGGGAGGCCGAGGACCGGGCGGGCACCTTCGGGGGTCGTGTCGCCGGCCTTCACCCCGACGTCGTCATCGACCTCATCTGCTTCACCCTCGACTCCGCGACTGCCCTCGTCGAGCGGCTACGTGGCGAGACCGGCCATCTGCTGCACTGCGGCTCGATCTGGCGCGCCGGCCCGAGCGTGAAGTTCCCGATCACCGAGGACAACGCGGCCCCGCCGGTCGGCGAGTACGGGATCGCCAAGGCCGCCATCGCCGACCTGCTGCAAGCCGAGACCAGGTCCGGCGGATTGGTCACCACGTCGCTGCACCCCGGCCACATCGTCGGTCCGGGCTGGCACCCGATCGGCCCGCTCGGCAACCTCGACCCCGGGGTCTGGGCCAGGCTTTCCGCGGGCGAACCGATCGACGTGCCGGGGATCGGTGCCGAGTTCATGCACCACGTGCACGCCGATGACGTGGCCCAGGCCTTCGAGGCGGCCGTCGAGCACCGGGCTGCCGCCGCCGGGCAGGACTTCACCGTCGTCGCGCCCTCAGCGCTCAACGTTCGCGGTTACGCCGAGATCGCCGCGTCCTGGTTCGGCCGGACGGCGGAGCTGCGCACGGTGACCTGGGAGCAGTTCCGCAGCAGCTCCAGCTCCGCCGAGGCTGCCGAAGCCAGCTGGGAGCACCTCTCCCGCAGCCACTACTTCAGCATCGACAAAGCTCGCACGCTTCTCGGATTCGCACCGCGCCACGAGCCGGAGGATGCCGTCCTGGAATCGGTGCGCTGGCTCATCGACCATGACCAGCTGCCTGTGGCCGGCCCGCTCAAGGTGTGATCACCTCTGCCGGCTCCGCCGTGCCGGGCGCGGCCGAGTGGGCCGGGCCGTCAACCACAATCGGTGGCTCGATCAGATGCGTCAGGAGCGGCTCCTCCGGGCGCAGCCACGAACTGTCCGGCGCCCCGTGCGGGTCGGCCGTCCACTGCCGGCAGATCTTGTCGACGCCGATCGGGTGCACGGTCAGGGTGCCGTCCGCCGCGATATGCAGGCGGAGGAAGCTTTTGGCGTCCTCGATGCCCTGGCCCGCGAACAGCTCGTTGACGTTGACGTCGAAATAGCTCGCGATCAGCAGATACAGCGCCAGCAGCTGCGTCGCCAGGTAAGCGATCAACGGCCCGTAGAGCACCGCTGCCACCGCCAGCGGCCCCGGCCACGCCCAATCTCGGAACGGCAGTTGCAGCCACACCCAGGTGCCGCCGGCCGCGAGCGCTATCTGGGCGAAGCCGTGGGCCAGGCCGAGGATCCAATGCCGGGCGTGTTTGTCGGAGCTGGCCCCCGGCGGCTGCGCGAACAGCACCGTGCCGGTCAGGATCAGCACCAGCATGAAGACCAGCGGGATGCTGAACAGCCGCTGGATCGTGCCGCCCTGGCTGGCCGCGCCCGCCATGGCCAGCATGGTCAGGGTGTGGACGATGCCGAGCATCGTCGCGAAGCCGGTGTTGCGGGCCGGCAGCTTGCCGAAGACTCCCCAGCCCATCCGCCGGGACTGCGTGGCGCTGGGGAAGCGGGACGCCAGCGAATACTCCCGGCTGCGGCTGGCGCTGCGGGTCAGCGTCTCCTTCGGCGGCACGGTCAGCGTCTCCGGCAGCTGGTGCGTGCCCAGCAGGTAGGCGCCGCCGCCACCGCACGTGATCAGCTCGCGGTCCTCGCCGGTGTAGCGCGCGTAGTGGTGCAGGTCGCCGGAGACGAGCAGGCGAACCTGGGCCCCGGTCGGCGCGAGGATGGTGCGGATGAAGTAGTCGACCGCGTCGTACGCCTCGGGCTTCTTGGCGGCCTTGACCCAGGTCGGCGACGGCGTCATCAGGATGATCCGGTCGTCGGGGCCGAGGTTGCGGGCCGCCTTCTCGAAGTAGAGCAGCTGCGGGTCGTCGATGTACGCGCCGAACTGCTCGTCGATCGCGAACAGCCACCAGTTGGCCGGCAGCTCCACGGCGAAGTAGGAACGGCGCTGCTGGGTGCGCCAGCCGCCGATGTGCCCGTCCTTGCGGCGTGCGAAGAGGCGCAGGAATGCGGTCAGGCCGTCGTACCAGTCGTGGTTGCCCGGCAGGGCGAAGAGAGTGGGTCGCGGCCCGCCGGCCGGCGCCTCCGGCAGGGCCGCGCGGTACGGCCCTTTCATCCGGTTTTCGTAACCGTCGCCGTTGGCGAGCGGATAAACCTGATCGCCACCCATGAGCAGCACCTGGCCGCGCGGCAGGACCCGGCCGTCGACCTCCAGCTGTGGCTGCGCCAACAGGTACGCCACCGAGTAGGTCGCGTGGAAGCCGTCGCCCAGATCGGCCACGTAGTCGAGCCACAGCTCGCCGTCGGTGCCCGGCTGCTGGAAGGAGTCGCCGGAGAGGGCGTTCTGCAGCTCACGCTTGTCGAGGTAAGCGCCGAACAGGGTGGCCATCAGCGTGCGCAGACCGGTGTTGAGCAGGAGTAACGGAGCCAGCCAGCCGACTGGTCGCTGAGGCGTGAACCCGAGCTGCTGCGGATCCATGCTCACCGGCCGCCGCGCCACCGAGGGCTCAGCCTCGGCGGACCGCCGTCGATGCCGCGGGGGCGGCTGTTGATCGGTCACGAGAGGCAGACTAGTCCGGGGGTATGACACCCGCCGTCCGCTTCCGGCGCGTCGCGGCCGGACCCGTTCAGGAGTACGACGACCGATGCAGTAGACTCAACGATCGTTGCCGCCTTAGCTCAGTCGGCTAGAGCGACGCACTCGTAATGCGTAGGTCGACGGTTCGATTCCGTCAGGCGGCTCAAGAAAGTACGGCCCTGACCAGTGGAAACATCGGTCAGGGCCGTACTTCTGTCTATGCGGGCCCCGGAAAGGGCGTACGCAGGGTGTTACGGCGAGTCGGTTTCTTCCGCGAGTTCTACTCGAACCACCCCTCCTTGCCGTGGCTGCGTGACCAAACGGGCACGCGCCGCATCAGGTCGGAGGCGGACATCGTCGGCTACCTGCGCGCGGGCCACATGATCGCCGGGATCATGGAGTGGGCGGCGGACATCCTCGACGGCACGTCGTTCGAGGAGGGCTCCGGAGCCCCCTCGCTGCTCACCGACGGCACCTGGCTGTGGCGCCAGGATCTCGCCCACTACGTCGAGCGCTACCACGTCGAGCTGCCCGACGACTTCGTGATTGCGCTCGTGGAATCAGGCTTTCGGATGCCCGACTCAAGCCCACAGGAGCTCGCCGCGCTGGCCGCGGCCGAAGATGAAGACGGGTGGGGCAAGCCCTGACGGGCTCAGCTGGGAAACGCGCACATCTTCCACCGCTCCCCGTCCTCATCAAGGATGTAGACCTCCTTCTCCCGGGTCCCGTCCCCCCGCTGCACATCGACACTGACCGTCGCCTGTCCGCGCGCGTGCTCCACATCCGTCAGCAGGATCTGGAAGTCCGTGACCGGCTTCTCCGGCGGCCCGGCGAGGTCCTCGAGCCGGAACTCCTCCTTCGCCTCCGCGCACAGTCCGTCGTACCCGGCCTGGCTAAGCCCGTCCCGGCGGTCCTCGATGAAGGCCCCCGTCGTCTTCTCGACCTCTTTCTCGATGTCGGTCACGTGCTTGAGCCGGAAGAAGAGCCGGCCGAGTCCCAGCGCGCACACCAGCACCGTCAGGATGCCCACCGTCGCCAGGACGATGAGCCAGGTGCGGCGCTTGCGGGGCGGGGGCGTGGGAGCGGGAGCGAAGGCCGGCGGCGGGAACGAAGTCACCGCGCCACGATAAGGGGCGGTAGCGCCTGCTGTACCCCCGGCGGGCAGCCTGCTTCATCGAAGCTGAGCCGTGATCTCCCTAGCGTCGGAGGAGACCACACAAGACCGCTTCGGAAGGCCCCAGCCATGTCAGATATCGCCGTCACCGTCGAAGGTGTCAGCAAGACGTACGGCGGTGAGCAGCCCGTAGTTGCCCTCGCCGACGTCGACGCCTGGTTCCTCAAGGGGACCGCCACCGCCGTCATGGGGCCGTCCGGCTCCGGCAAGAGCACGCTGCTGCACTGCGCCGCCGGGCTTGACCGGCCGTCCTCGGGGCGGGTGCGGATCGGGGACACCGACCTTTCGTCGATGTCCGAGAAGGCACTCACCAAGCTGCGCCGCAACCGGATCGGTTTTGTGTTCCAGGCGTTCAACCTGGTCGGTGCCCTCACCGTCGAGCAGAACATCCTGTTGCCGTCCCGGCTCTCCGGGAGCCGCCCGGACCGGGCCTGGCTCGCCGAGGTTGTCGACCGGGTCGGGCTGGGCAACCGGCTGGGGCACCGTCCGTCGGAGCTTTCCGGTGGTCAGCAGCAGCGGGTGGCGATCGCCCGGGCGCTGGTCACCCGGCCCGAGGTGATTTTCTGCGACGAGCCCACCGGGGCGCTCGACACGCAGACCGCGGCGGAGGTGCTGACGCTGCTGCGGTCGGTCGTCGACGACACCGGGCAGACCGTGATCATGGTGACCCACGACCCGGTCGCCGCCTCGTACGCCGACCGGGTCATGGTGCTCGCGGATGGCCGGATCGTGCAGGACATGCCGCAGCCGGGGGCCGAGCGCATCGCTGAGCAGCTGGCCCGGCTCGGCCGCCGGCAGCCCGTCGCGAGCCGGGAGGGCTGAGCCGTGCTGGGACTGGCCGTGCAGATGTTGCGCTTCCGTAAGGGCACTTTCGTGGCGACGTTCGTCGCTCTCGCCGCCGGCGTCATGATCCTGATGACCTGCGGGCTGCTGGTCGAGTCCGGTCTGCGCTATCAGGGCTCACCCCAGCGGTACGCGGCCGCGGTGGCCGTCGTGGCCGACCGTGATCGCACCATCGCCGGGCCGGAGATCTTCGGCGAGACCGAGTCCACCACTGTGTCGCTGCCCGAGGGCGGCCGGGTCCCGGAGACGCTGGTGGCGACGATCGCGGCGGTGCCGGGCGTGGCAAGTGCCGTGGGCGACCACTCGATCGCGGTCACGCCGGTGGCGGCGCCGGGGGTGCGGACCGTCGGCCACGGCTGGGGGAGTGCCGCGCTGGCCCCGTACCGGATGGTGGCCGGCAGCCAGCCGCGGGCCGACGGTGAGATCGCCGTCGACGCCCGGCTCGCCGCAGGCGGGAAATTGCAGCCCGGGGACGCCACCGCGATCGTGGTGGGCGGGGCCGAGCGCAAGTTCCGGGTGAGCGGGGTGGTCGACGCGGTGGGTCCGCAGGCGGCGGTGTTCTTCACCGACGCGCAGGCCGCGCGGCTGGATCCCAACCCGGGCAGCTTCACGGCGATCGGTGTGCTCGCCGAGCCCGGCGCGGACAAGTCGGCCGTGGTGGCCGCGGTCCGCCAGGCCGCGCCGAACGTCAAGACCTATGTGGACGGCGGGCGGGGACTCGTCGAGCAGCCCGAGGCGGTGGCCGCGCGGGCGCTGACCGTGCAGGCCGGCGCCGCGTTCGGTGGTTACGCCGCAATGATCATCATCTTCGTGGTGGCCGGCACGGTCGGGCTGTCGGTCCGGCACCGCCGCCGCGATCTCGCTCTGCTGCGGGCCATCGCGGCCACCCCCGGCCAGGTACGGCAGATGATCCTCGCCGAGGTCGGCCTGCTCAGCCTGCTCGCCGCGGTGGTCGGCGTCCCGGCCGGCCTGGCCGCGACCGCCTGGACCCGGGACCAGCTCGTGACCCGCGGCTTCGTCCCTGACACCTTCGAACTGAGCGGCGGTGTGCTCTCCGCGGCGGCCGTGACCGTGGCCGTGGCGCTCGTCGCCCTGAGTTCCGCCTGGATCGCCGCCCTGCGCACCACCCGGATCCGCCCGACCGAGGCGCTGGGTGAGGCGGCCGTCGAACCCGCCCTCGGCGGCCGGGTCCGGATCGTCTCCGGCCTGGTCTTCCTGGCCGGCGGGGTGTCACTGATCGGACTGACCGGCGCCACCGACGGCACGACCGCGCTGGGTGCCGCGACCGGCATGCTCTACACGTTCGTGCTGGCCATCGCCCTGCTCGCGCCGTGGATCAACCAGGCCGCGGCCCGGCTGCTCACGCCGGTCCTGCGGACCGTCTGGGGCAACAGCGGCTATCTGGCGGCGGCGAACCTGCGGGCGAACGCCCGGGGCATGGTCGCGGTGCTGAGCGCGCTGGTGCTCTCGGTCGGCTTCGGCGGCACGGTGTGGTTCCTGCAGGACAACTTGCAACGCCAGACGGTGGTTCAGAGCCACGACGGCACGCTCGCCCAGCACGCGCTGACCGGCGGGGCCGGCCTGCCCGCGACGGCCGCGGCCAAGGCCCGCAAGATCCCCGGGGTGGTCGCGGCGACGGGGGTACGCCGCACGTCGGTGATCGTCCCCAACCAGCTCGAGGCCCAGGCGGTCGCGGCCCAGGGCATCGACCCGGTGGGTGCCGACCAGACCCTGGACCTGGGGGTACGGTCGGGAAGCCTCGCCGAGCTGCGGGTCTCCACAGTGGCCGTGTCGACGACGCTGGCGGACTCGGCCGGCTGGAAGCTCGGCGACGACGCCCGGCTGTGGCTCGGCGACGGCGTGCCGGTGACCTTGCGGATCGTCGCGCTGTACGACCGCGGCTGGGGTTTCGGCGACGTCACCCTGGACACCGAGACGCTCACCGGCCACACCGCGACCGGCCTCGACGACCACCTCCTCATCCGTACCGCGCCGGGGGCGGACGTCACCGCCGGCCTGGCCGACCTGGCGAGCGCCTACCCCCTGAGCACCGTGGTCGGCACCGAGCAACTGACCGGTGAGCTCGCCCAGGACCTGGCGATCAGCGCCTGGCTCAACAAGCTGCTCATCATGGTCCTGGTCGGGTACGCGGTCCTCGCGGCGGCCAACACCCTGATCATGGCGGCGCTGGCCCGGGTCCGCGAACTGTCGCTGCTGCGCCTGGTCGGAGTGACGCGCGGCCAGATCAAGCGGATGGTGCACGCCGAACAGGCCGGCCTGCTGGGCGTGGCCCTGGCGATCGGTACGGCGATCGCGGCGATCACCTTGTCGTCGGTCGTGCACGCGGTCTCGGGTGTGCTGATCCCGTACGTGCCGGCCCTCGGTGCCGCGACGATTCTCGGCGGCACGGTTGCCCTGGCGCTGGTCGCGACGATGCTGCCGATCGGCCGGGTGCTGCGTACACCACCAATCGAGGGCATCGGCCTGCGTGAGTAGATCTCCGGACTACCCAATCTGCGATGTAGCAGTCTGAGTAGTAGCGATCAGCGCACTGGCCATGCTTCACTGGAACAAGAAGGGGCGGAGTCCGAGGGGAAACACCACACGGCACCCGGCGGCAACCGGGTGCCGTTCTTCTCGTCAGTCTTCGGTGGGCCGCAGCGGCCGCAGTGCTCCGGCGGCCGCTGTGGCGACGGCGAGCAGCACCGCCACCGCGCCCAGCCCCTTCAGCACGGTGATGTGATCCCCCAGGAAGCCGATCAGCGGCGGCCCGCCCAGGAACGCGCAGTAGCCGATCGTGGCGACCACACTCACCCGGGCCGCGGCCTTCGCCGGATCGTCCGCCGCCGCGCTCATCCCGACCGGGAAGCCGAGCGAGGCCCCGACACCCCACAGCAGCGCCCCCGCGAAGGCGGTCACGACGTTCGGGCCGAAGACGAAGAGCATCAGCCCGGCCAGGCTCAGCACCGCGAGCATCCGCACCACCGCCACCCGGCCGTAGCGGTCCAGCAGCGCCGGCCCGAACCACCGGCCGACCGTCATCGCCGTCAGGAACGTGGCGAAGGCGAGGGTGCCGATCGTCGCCTCGGCGCCGTAGCCGTCGATGACCGCGACGCTGATCCAGTCGATGCCGGCTCCCTCGGCGAAGGCGAAGGCCAGCACGAACAGGCCGATGAGCAGCGTCCGCGGCTCGCGCCAGGTGGCCAGCGTGCGGCGGAGGCCACCACCCTCGTCCGCGGTGGGCGGGTGCACGTCGTCCGGGCCGAAGCTGCGGACCGCCAGGATCACGATCACTCCGATCAGGACGGCTGAGAAGATCAGATGCGCGGTCACCGGTACGCGCAACGCCACCGCCCCGGCACCGGTCAAGGCACCGGCGACCGTGCCGACGCTGTAGCCGGCGTGGAAGCGGGGCATGATCGCCTTGCCCAGGCGCCCTTCCACCACCGCGCCCTGGACGTTCATGGCCACGTCCCAGGCGCCGTTGGCGAAGCCGAAGAGGAACAGCCCGACCACCACCGGCGTGATGCCGTACGGGTAGCCGATGCCGACCGCACTCAGCGCGACCAGCAGCAATCCCGCCATCGTGGCCACCGTGGCCCGCGATCCGAAGCGGGCGACGATGTGCCCGGCGAGCACCAGCGACACGATCGAGCCGGCCGCGATGGCCAGCAGCACCAGGCCGAGCCGCGACGGGGTCAGCCCGAGCCCGTCGCGGACCTGCGGGATGCGCGTGGCCCACGAGGCCATGGCGAATCCGCAGCCGGTGAACGCGATGTAGACCGCGCGCCGCGCCGCGAGGACGTCGACGGTGGGTTTGACGAGGGTGGTGGTCATGCGGTGGCTCCAAGCTGACGGGCGACGATCTCGCGGGTCTCGGCGCGGGTGGCGCCGGGGGTGGTGGCCAGGGTCTTGTGCATGACCAGGCCTTCGATGAGGGCGTCGATGCCCCGTGCGGTGGTCGGATCCATGAACCGTTCGAGCACGGCGCGGCTGGTCCGCATCCACGACTCCGTGACGGTGCGCAGCGCCGGATCCCGCAGCGCCGCGAGATACAGCTCGTAGGCCACCGCCCAGTCACGCGGGTCGGCGTCCGCGTCACCGTGGATGAGGTCGGTGATCGCGTCGATCAGCTGGGCGGTGGTCGAGACGCCGTCGAACGCGGCCTCGTAGGACCGCGACATGCGTTCCGCATGCCGGCGGAACGCCTGCGCCAGCAGATCCACCAGGCCGTCGAAGTGATAGGTCAAAGACCCCAGGGGTACGTCCGCAGCCGCCGCGATCCGCCGGTGGGTGGTGCCGGCGACGCCGTGCTCGGCGATGACGTCGACCGTGCAGTCGATGATCCGCGCCTTGCGATCGGGGTCGTACCGGCGGGCCGAGCGGGCCGCGCCGGCCTCGGTGGTCACGGCTCCACCGACCGGATGACCCGGGCCGGGTTACCGACCGCGACCACGTTGGCGGGCAGGTCACGGGTGACGACCGCGCCCGCCCCGACCACCGTGTTTTCGCCGATGGTGACGCCGGGCAGCACGATGACACCCCCGCCCAGCCAGACGTTGTCACCGATGGTGATGGGCAACGCCGCCTCCCACTTGTCCCGGCGCGGGCCGGCCGCGACGGGGTGGGTGGCGGTGAGCAGCTGCACGTTCGGGCCGATCTGCACGTCGTCGCCGATGGTCACGGTCGCGACGTCGAGGCTGACGAGCCCGAAGTTCGCGAAGGTCCGCGCGCCGACGAACGTCTGATAGCCGTAGTCGCAGTGGAAGGGCGGACGGATCTCGCTGTCCGTACCGAAAGCGCCGAGCAGCTCCGTGAGCAGAGCACGCCGGCCGGCACCGTCAGTGGGGTCCATGGTGTTGAGCCGGTGGCTCAAGGCGGCGGCCCGGTCGAGCTCGCGTCCGAGCTCCGGGTCGTCCGCGATGTACAGCTCACCGGCGAGCATCCGCTCGCGCATCGTCCGTTCGCCCATGCGTACAACCGTACATACCATGTGTACGTTTGTACACAGCGATGATCGCTAGAATCCGGCAGGTGACAGCGCAGTGGGATGTCGCCGTGATCGGCGCCGGCCCGGGCGGCCTGGCGGCGGCACACGCCGCGGCCACGGCGGGGGCCCGGACGATCGTGCTCGAACGCGCGGAGCACCCGCGCTACAAGACCTGCGGCGGCGGCCTGATCGGCACCTCGCTGGCGATAGCAACCTCGCGGATCAAGGTCCCGGCCCGCGACACGGTCGCGGCCATAACCTTCACCGAGAACGGCCGCCGGCCATTCACCCGCAGGTCACCGGGACACCCGGTGCTGACGATGGTACGGCGCAACGACTTCGACTTCGCCTGGTACGAGGCAGCCCGCGCGGCCGGTGCCGAGGTACGCCAGAACGCCCAGGTCCGCACGCTCGACCAGGACGCCGACGAAGCCACCGTGACCCTGGCCGACGGCGAGGTGATCACCGCGCGGTTCGTCATCGGCGCGGACGGCTCAGCGGCGATCAGCTCCCGGCACGTGGGGGTCACGTTCGACCAGCAGGACCTGGGCCTGGAGGTCGAGGTGGCCGCGACCGAGGCCGACCGGGCGGCGTACCGGGGGCGGGTGCTGCTGGACTGGGGCCCGGTGCCCGGCTCGTACGGCTGGGTGTTCCCCAAGGACGACGAGCTCACCGTCGGCGTGATCATGGAGAAGGGGCGGGGAGCCGAGACCAAGAAGTACCTGGCTGACTTGCTGGCCCAGCTCGGGCTGGCGGATCGGCGGGTGGTCCGCGACTCGGGGCATCTGACGCGCTGCCGCCGGACGGACGCGCCGCTGCGCAAGGGCAGGGTGCTCGTCGTCGGCGATGCCGCAGGGCTCCTGGAGCCGTGGACCCGGGAGGGGATCAGCTACGCCCTGCGGTCGGGGACGTGGGCCGGTGAGGTGGCTGCACGGGCCCAGACGCCGGCCGAGCTGGCCGAATACGATCAGCAGGTGGAGGGTGAGCTGGCGCCCGAGATGGCGGCGGGCCGGCGCCTGCTGCGGGTCTTCGCCAAGCACCCCCGGCTGATGCACGCGGCCTTCGCAACCCCCATGGGCTGGCGCGCCTTCGAAGCTTTCTGCCGAGGCGAACTCTCCATGGCGAACGTGGTCCGCCGCCCATCCATCAGCACGGCGATCAACCTCCTCGGCGGCCGCGCCGCCTAAGGCGCACGAGGCATCCGAGGCGCCCTGCTCGGCTTGGAGCGCGGCGATCCTGGGCGCCCCCGGCACGGCGATCTGCCGTGCTTGGTCGCGCTGCCCGAGCCGAAGCCGCGCGGCAGATCTCGGGCACTCGCCTGCATTGCGATTCACCGTGTTCGGTCGCGTGGCCGGCCAAGACTGCGCGGATCTCGAGCCCCCACCTGCCCTGCTCGGCCGCCGCCCGGCTCAGGGTGCGCGGCGGATCCAGGGTGCCCACTGCACAGCGGCGGCGAAGCCCTCGCGCCGGGCGGCCCGCGCCTCGGACGGGTCGATCGGTGCCTGGCGTGTGGTCCGCAGCCCAGGCCCGATGAGCCGCGTCTCGAGCCACGACCCGGTGACCCCACGCCGAACGCGCTCCCACAGCCCGCCCTCGACGTGCGCGGACACCCGGGCTCGCAGGTCCTCGACCAGGGCGGCCGGGTCCTCGGCGCAGTCGTCGCAGCCGCAGTCGGGCAACGCCTCGAAGAACCAGCGGCCCAAGCGCAGCACCACACCCGGAAAGTCGGTGAAGGCGATCGACAGCGGCCCGGCGGCCGGGCTACGAGGCATGAGCCGGACGGTGCGCACGACCTCAGCACCCGGCGCGGGCCCGACCGGCTCCTTGCTCTCGCGCCGGTCGACGACGTAACGCCCGGTCAGCTCGTCGAGAACGTCCTCGGCAGCCTCATGCAGCACGAGGAACCGTCCCGCGTCAGAGACCCGGGAAGAGAAGCTGTCCGGTCGCGATCCGGTGTCGCCCACCAGCGAAGTATGCCCCGCTCGGCCCGGGGCACAGCCGGGAACGCCAGAAGATCAGCGACCGGAAATGCTCACTCGGGCTGAAACTCCCCGGCCACGAATGCCGCCGCGAAGACGGAAAGCTCTTCCTCGGTGAAGAACATCGGCTGCTGCTCGCGACGCTTGCTGTCCCGGACCAGGTACCCGCCGTCGACCGCGGCGATCTCCACGCAGTTCCCAGCGGAGCACTTGCCGCTTCTGCGCCACGCCGGTTGTTCCTTGGAGTTCATCATGCTCGCTCCTCCGTGACGGTTCCCGAGTACACGGTAAGCGACGCCCGACAGGTACGGGAGAAGCCGACAGTGAGTGAACCGTCATCCCATGAGCGGATTGCCCGTTAAGTGCGATACGTTACTTGAGTATGTCCAGTTAACGCATGTTTTGGCATGTCTTCCGTGCGCGAAATGGCTAAACGGTGATCAAAATCGGAACCTGCCGACCGGTGCAGTCAGGGTCGATGGTGGCTTGCTTTCGCGCCCGGCTCACAGCGGGAGCAGACTTCACCGTGCGTGCACCGGATGGGCGAAGCCACCGCATCATCGGTCGCTTTGCCATTCCCCGTAATGCATCGAGGTGGCGATGGTGAATGGCGCAATCACTAAAGTGATACCAGGCCAGGTGGTCCAGTCCTCGGGCGGTGCAGGAGAAATAAAGAGTGCGAAGATCGGGAGGTTCGGGTATCATTCTTGGTAGGCGGCGATCTGCCACGAAAGCCGTCGCCAGAATGAGTTTTCAGTGTGGCAGGAACGGCGGATCCGAATGAGCGCTGTAGTCGGCGAGTTGCCGGCTCGTCCACCCGGGACAGTTTGCGCCGGACCGATCCCAGGCCAGAAATAGGTGCGGCCGTTCCGCGAGCACTCGACGCCTGCTGAAACGTCGACTGCACACGGAACGGCCGGACACCTTAATCGAAGCGGAACTGGCCCTCGTGGAAACCCCGGGAGAACGCCGACCACTCGTCAGCTGTGAACGCCAGCGGAGCGGTTTGGGGGTTTTTGGAATCACGAATGAGGTACTGGTCGGCCTGCTTAGCCACTTCGATGCAGGTGCCGTTGCTGCAGTAAGAGCTCTTGCGCCACTGCAGCGGCTCTGGACTTGACACTGGTTCTCCGGTCTCTTCGGATATATGAGCTGCTGTGAGTTCTTTGGCGTCAGGCGATTATGTCTCCAGACCCTTGATGCGACTGTCGAGGAATCGGATCGTGTCCGTCTCGTCATTCGACAGATGCCAAAGCTGTTCGAATCGCTTCCGGTGGCGGGCATTCGTCGCTTTGTCCTCGACGATTTCGTCCGCCATGCCGTTCTCGCGATACAGAATTTCGCTGTCCGTATCGCTGTCGCTCAGCGCCAGGAGGTCATAGCTGCCGTTGTTCGCGATCGGATAGTCCAGTGCATAGGGAAGCATTCGGAGATGGATGAGTCCCTCGTCGGCCAAGCGCCGCATCTCGCGCAACTGGGTCGCGAAGACCCGCGCTCCGCCGATGGGCCGCATAAAGACGGACTCTTCGAGAAGGATGTACATCTTGACGGTTTTCAACCGCTCGAGGAGTGCCCCCCGGCGCAGTTGCCGCGCCTTGATGAGGAGTTGCACGCGCTCGCGGGAGCCGATGTCTTCTTCATCGAACTTTCCGGTCAGGGCGCTGGCGTATTCTTCGGTCTGCAGCGGACCGGGCATGTAGTAGATCGAGTACGAACGAATAGCGACAGCCTCGGCCTCGTACTCGATAAGGCGGCGCGTCGCGTCCGAGAGCAGCTCCCGGAACTCCGGGGCGTGGTACCACGCCTGGCGCTGCCGAGCCCGCGCGATCCGCGCCGACGTCAGCAGATCACTGACCTGCTTCCGGTCCTTGATCCCATAGAAGGACAAAAGCGGCCGAAGGTCATTAGGCGCGATCGTCACATCGCCGTTCTCGATGCGGATCACCTTCGACAGGGACCACTCCATCTCCTCGGCGACCTGAAGTTGGGTGAGGCCGGCCGCGTCGCGGGCTTCGCGCAACGCTAGGCGTATGCGGCGGCGCGCGACTGTCGGCGAATCACCTTCAGTCATGAGTCCTTCATCAGCGCGAGGAGTACGTCGGACGAGGCGATCGCAACCTCGCTGGTGGCTATCTTGCAGACAGCGAGGTTGCGACCAAATCGTACTGAGAACGAATCACCACGTCTCTGGTATTGATCAAACTGTTAGTTGTCACCCGATAGGAGCACTGCGTGACATGGTTTGTCCGTCATGCGGCGACCAGGTCGTATCCGTCGGTGGCCGGCCGGGAATCCTCGACCGCGCGGCGCAGGGCCCTGGCAACTTGGTTGAAGACCCGCACGTCCGAGGTCGCGTAGAGGGTCACGTTGCTGCCCCGGTACGTGGCGAGCAGCTCCCACCGCTGTGGCCGCAGCCGCCAGTACGCCGCTGTGCTGACGCCGGCGATGGCGGCGCAGAGCGGGGCCGACACGAGGACCGCGGTGGTGCCGAGGGTGCTCCACCCCGCCGCCGTCACGAGCAGGGCGGCCAGGCCGGCCTGCATCGCCCGGGGGTTTCCACGGCGTGCGTCGGTGTGCGCCCGCCGGACGTTTCGCAGGTCCCGGATCAGCACCATTCTCACGGGGTCCCCGAGCCAGGCAAATTGTCCGTCGGTCACCACTGCGTCGGGTCCACGGTAGTAGATGCGCATGGCGAACTCCTCTCCACGACTCCTTGCGAGGAGGGGAAGTGCGGGCCACCATTGGCGTAGAGAGTCGACCCCGCCTCGCGCGTCGCATCGCACGACGCCCTGGAGGCGACAACGGCACCCGGTTGCCGCCGGGTGCCGCTTCTTGTTTCCCTCCAGATCCGCCCTTCAATGCCTGCCCTCAGTACAGCATGGCCATGGCGCTGCTCGCTACCACTCAACCTGCCATGTTGCAGATTGCGTACAAGCCGACTCGTGGATCAGGCCGCCAGCAGCACCAGCAGCAGGGCCGCCGCAGCCGGGATGGCCTGCACGAACAGGATCCGGGTGGTCGATGTCAGGGCGCCATAAATTCCCGCGACGATCACGCAGGACAGGAAAAATACCTGGAACGTCAGGTCGTCCGAGATGAGACCATAGATCAGGCCGGTCGCCAGGAAGCCGTTGTAAAGGCCCTGGTTCGCCGCCAGGGTCGCGGTCTGTTCGGCGAACTCCGCGGTGGTACCGAACGTGGCACGCACCCGATCTGTCCGCCACAGGAACATCTCGAGGACGAGGATGTAAATGTGGATCGCGGCCACCAGGCCGACCAGGATCCGTGCTGCCCATTCCATGGTTATTCCTTCCGCCGCCGGCGAGCAGGTCGCGGCCGGATCTTGGCAAACGATAGGACATGAAGGTTCATCGATGGACGTAACCATCGACACGGTGCGTTTCGCCGCCGCGGTCCCCGGGTAGCCGAACTCTCGACGTTGATGAACAAGCAGGTAGGGGAGGGTACAGCCCGCATGGACAGCAGACTCCGGATCGCCAATCAGGCCGTCCAGCCGGTCCTGGTGATGTTCCCTCTCGGCCTGTTCGCGATGGCCGTCCTGTTCGACCTGGGTAACGTGTTCGGCGGCCCCGACATCCTCGGCGCGCTCGCTTACTGGAACCTGGTCGCCGGCCTGATCGGCGGTGTCCTCGCCGCGGCCGCCTCCGCCATCGATCTGATGTTCATCCCCAACGGCACCCCCGCGAAGCGGCGCGGCGTGCTCCAGGGCCTGGTCAACATGGGTGTCCTGCTGATCTTCACCGTCATCCTGATGGTCCGCATGCGCACCCCCGACCGGGTGGCCGGCGGTGGCCTGGTCGCGATCGAGCTGCTCGCCCTGGCCGGCGCCGTGTTCGGAGCCTGGTACGGCGGCGAGCTCGTCAACCGCCGCCGCCGCACCCCGGCGTTTGCCCGCGCGGAAGCCGGGAACCGCATCTTCTGACCGAGCGGAGACGGAGAGAGGCACGGACGATGGCGACATCGATCAGTGGCAAGCGGGTCGCGTTCCTCGCGACCGACGGCGTGGAAGAGGTCGAGTACACCCAGCCCCGCAAGGCGGTCGAGGAGGCCGGTGGCACGGCGGAGCTCGTCTCGATCAAGGACGGCGAGATCCAGGCCGTCAACCACATGGACAAGGCCGGCACGTACCCGGTGGACAAGCAGGTCAAGGACGCTTCGGCGACCGACTACGACGCCCTGGTGCTGCCCGGCGGCGTCGCCAACCCGGACTTCCTGCGGGCCGATCCGGAGGCGGTGCGCTTCGTGCGCGACTTCTTCGGCGCGGGCAAGCCGGTGGCGGCGATCTGCCACGGCCCCTGGACCCTCATCGAGGCCGGCGTCGTCGACGGCCGCACCCTGACCAGCTGGCCGAGCCTGCGCACCGACCTGGCCAACGCCGGCGCAACCTGGGTGGACGAGCAGGTCTTCGTCGACGACGGCCTGGTGACCAGCCGCAAACCCGACGACCTCCCGGCCTTCTGCGACAAGATGCTGGAAGAGATCGCCCACGCGAAATAACCGCAAACGGTACGGACACAGTGAGCTGACGTGGCGCACAGACCCCGGTCCGTGCGCCACAGCCATGCCGGGCGGCCGCCGGGCTGACCCGGCGGGGCACGCCTACTTCAAGACCATCCGGCCGGTGGCTTCGAAGGACGCCAGATCGGCCAGCACCTCGTCGATGATCGGTGACTTGGGCCCGGGCAGCGCGTCCAGCGGGAAGAAGCCGGCGTCCACCGACTCCTCGGTCACCTTCAGCAGCTCGCCCTCCCAGGTGTGGATCCGGAACGACATCAGGATCTGCTGGTACGTGTGGCCCCACTCGTTGGTGTACGTGTACGACGTGTAGAAGGCGAACGGCGTCAGCGAGGTCGCGCGCAGGCCGGTCTCCTCCCAGACCTCACGAATCGCACAGTCCTCCATGCTCTCGCCCAGCTCCATCGCACCCGCCGGGATCGCCCAGCGGTGATTGTCGGAACGCTGGATCAGCAGCAGTCTGTTCTGCTCGTCGAGGATCACACCCCGCGCTCCCACGAACAGAATCGTGTCGGTGTCGCCGACTCTCGTCCGTACCCGGCCCAGATAGGACTCATCCCACGTCAATGCCACCGGACCAGCGTAGTCAGGCCGACTTCTTCGCCGCCTTCGTGGCAGTGGACTTCTTGGCCGGAGCCTTTTTCGCCGCTGTGGTCCGGGCGGGCGCGGCAGTCGCCTTCGCGGCTGGAGTTTTCTTGGCCGCTGCCGACTTCTTCGCCGGGGCGGCCTTCTTTGCGGTTGCCGACTTTGTCCCCGTACCGGATGAGGTTTTCTTGGCGGCCGACTTGGCCGCGCCGATCGGGGTGGCGCCGATCTCCCGGGCCCGTTCCTCCGGGGCCTCGCCGCGGGCCTTCTTGGCGCGTTCGACGCTGGCCTTGAGCGCGGCCATCAGGTCGACGGCGGCGGCCGGCGCCTCCTCGGCCTCCTCCGGCGCGACGATCTCGCGGCCCTCGACCTTGGCGTCGATGACCTCCTGCAAGGCGGCCCGGTAGTTGTCGGTGAACTCGTCGGCCTTGAAACTGCCGGCCATCGAGTCGATCAGCGAGCTGGCCATCGCCAGCTCGGCCGGACGGGTCTCGATGTCCTCGTCCAGGAAACCGAAGTCGGGCGTGCGGACCTCGTCGGGCCAGAGCATCGTGTTGAGCACCAGCACGTCGTCGTGCACGCGCAGGGTGGCCAGCTGCTCGCGCTGGCGCAGTGCGACCTTGACGATCGCGACCCGGTCGGACTCGGTCAGCGCGTCCCTGAGCAGCACGTACGGCTTCGCGGCCTGACCCTCGGGCTCGAGGTAGTAGGCCTTGGCGAACAGCAGCGGGTCGATCTGCTCGGCCGGCACGAACTGCAGCACGTCGATCGCCCGCGAGGTGGTCAGCGGGAGTTCGGCGAAGTCCTCGTCGGTCAGGATGACCATCTCGCCGCCGCCGAGGTCGTAACCCTTGGCGATGTCGTCGTAGGTCACCTCCTCGCCGTCGATCGAGCAGGTGCGCTTGTATTTGATCCGGCCGCCGTCGGTGCGGTGCACCTGGTGGAACCGGATGTCCTTCTCCTCCGTCGCGGAGAAGAGCTTCACGGCGATCGACACCAGGCCGAACGAGACCGCGCCCTTCCAGATCGCACGCATCTTCTTCTCCTACCCCACCGTGAGCAGTCCAGATCAAGAATGGCATTACTGAGACGCCTGCGTAAGGTGTTCGCTGGTGCCTATGGTGATCAGGTGCCGGCCGCGCCGCTCTCGCCGATGCTCGCGACCGCGGGCACGCTGCCCCGTGGGCCGGGCTGGAGCTACGAGTTCAAGTGGGACGGCGTGCGCGTGCTGTCGTCGTTCACCGAGGGGCCGCCGCAGCTGTGGGCGCGCTCGGGCGCCGCGGTGACGCTGGCATACCCCGAGGTCACCGGCCTGTCGCTGCCGCCCGGATCACTGCTGGACGGCGAGATGGTCGTGCTGGACGCGGCCGGGCGGCCGTCGTTCACCGCGCTGGCCGAGCGGATGCACGTCCGTGATCCCGGCCGGGCGGCCCGGCTGGCGGTGACCCTGCCGGTCACGTACATGATCTTCGACCTGCTCCGGTACGGCGACCAGTCCCTGCTCGACGTCCCGTACGTGGAGCGGCGAGGGCATCTGGAGAGCCTCGACCTGGGCAGTGGCTCGTGGATGGTGCCCCCGGCGTTCACGGACGGGGCCGCCACCGAGGCGGCCGCCCGGGAGAACCGGCTCGAGGGTGTCGTGGCCAAGCGGCTGGACGCGGCGTACCTGCCGGGGGCCCGGTCACCGGACTGGATCAAGGTCAAGTTCGACCGGACCGGGGACTACGTCATCGGTGGCTGGCGGGCCGGGGTGCGCAAGCTCGGCGGCCTGCTGGTGGGCGTACCGGGTCCGGACGGGCAGCTGCGGTTCCGTGGCCGGGTCGGCGGTGGCATCGGGGCGGCCGCCGAGCGCGAGCTGTTGTCGGTGCTGGCGCCGCTGGAGACCCGGGAGTCGCCGTTCCTGCCCGGCGCGGTGCCCCGCGAGGACTCCCGGGGTGCGCACTGGGTGCGGCCGGAGCTGGTCACCGAGGTGCGGTACGGCAACCGGACCCCGGACGGCCGGCTGCGGTTCCCGCGTTTCCTGCGGCTGCGCCCGGATAAGTCTCCGGACGAGTGCGCCGAGGAGGACGACGATGGTTAGGCAGCGATATGCGGTGCAGATCGAGGGCCGCGACCTCGAGGTGTCCAACCTCGACAAGGTGATGTATCCGGCGGTCGGCTTCACCAAGGGTGAGGTGATCGACTACTACACCCGGATCGCGCCCGTGCTGCTGCCCCATCTCAAGGACCGCGCGCTGACCCGGATCCGCTACCCGAACGGCGTCGACGGCGCGCACTTCTTCGAGAAGAACGCCCCCGGCGGGACCCCGTCGTGGGTCCGGCTGGCGACGCTGCCCGTGCCCGGCTCGACCAAGGACCGCGAGACCATCGACTTCGTGGTCGTCGACGAGCTGGCCACCCTGGTCTGGGTGGCCAATCTCGCCTCGCTGGAGCTGCACACCCCGCAGTGGCGGATCGGCGCGGATCCCGATCTGCTGGTGGTCGACCTGGACCCGGGCGCACCGGCCGCGCTCAAGGAGTGCTGCGGCGTCGCGATGCTGATGCGCGACCGGCTCGCCGACGACGGCCTCACCGCCTATCCCAAGACCTCGGGCAAGAAGGGCATGCAGCTCTGCGTGCCGATCTCCGGGACCCAGGACGCCGAGACGGTCTCGGGTTATGCCAAGCGGGTGGCCGAGGAGCTGTCCGCGCAGGTGCCGGGTTCGATCACGGCCAAGATGGCCAAGGCGGTCCGGCCCGGCAAGGTGTTCATCGACTGGAGTCAGAACAACGCGGCCAAGACCACGGTGGCGCCGTACTCGCTGCGGGCCCAGGACAGCCCGACCGCCTCGACGCCGCTGACCTGGGACGAGGTCGCGGAGATGGCGCTGGGCGCCGAGCCGGCCCGGCAGTTCGGTGCCGCCGAAGTGCTGGAGCGTGTCGAAACCCACGGCGATCTGCTGGCTGACCTGCTGGAACCCGGGGCGGCCGTACCGACTCGTTGAGCTACCTTGCGTGGCAAGGTACCGTGTGGCGCATGGCCGACGTCGCGCAACTCTCCACCAGCCTCCGGCGCGGGACGCTCGAGTTCTGTGTGCTCGCCATGGTCGAGCACGAGGACCGCTACGGCACGGAGATCGTCCGGCGCTTCGGTGAGGAACGGAACCTCGCCGCCTCCGAGGGCACGATCTATCCGCTGCTGTCCCGCTTGCGCCGGGTGGGTTGGCTGGACAGCAAGTGGAGCGAGTCGCCGTCCGGACCGCCGCGGCGCTACTACGCGCTCACCGACAGCGGGCGGTCGGCACTCGAGCACTTCCGCTCGGAGTGGGTTTCCTTTCGACAGACCGTCGACCGTCTCGTAGGGACCGGTGGGGCATGAGCGACAAGACCAACGACGCCGTCGCGGAGTATCTGCACGAGCTGGAGCTGCGGCTCACCGGCCTGCCGGTGCTCCAGCGCCGCGAACTGCTCGCGGAGATCGCGGCGCACATCAGCAACGAACGCGTGGAACGAGGCGTGACCTCCGAGGGCGAGCTCCTGGAACTGCTGGAACGGCTGGGCAGCCCGGAGGTCGTCGCGGCCGCGGCGTACGAGGAGGCCGGCATGGCCGAGCCGGTGCTCTCGTACGCGGGAGCGACCAGCGCGGCGCGACGGCCGCTACCAGCTGTGGCGCCGCCGCCGGACTCGCCGCCGCCCGCCTACGCCGGCCCGTACGCGCCTG
>NZ_JBEZGQ010000033.1:0-3524 GCF_040650095.1 Actinoplanes sp. NPDC048791
GCGGGGTCCGGGGTCAGCTCGGCCCGCTGGGCGGGCGACGCGAGCTGGTGGGCGAGCATGAGCAATGTCGTGGGCTTGCCGGTGAGCAGGTCGTCGCCGGCCGGCTTGCCGGTGACCACGGGGTCGCCGTAGACCCCGAGCAGGTCGTCGCGCAGCTGGAACGCCTCGCCGACTGCAATGCCGTAGCGGTTGTAGGCCTCGTCGACGGCCGCCGCGTCGGCGTCGGCCGGACCCGCCAGCGCGAGACCGAACTGCAGCGGGCGCTGCACCGTGTAGCTCGCCGTCTTGTGGCGGGCCACCAGCAGCGCGCGGTCGACGGACCAGGCGGCGGGCTCGGTCTCGCCGAGGACGTCGAGATACTGCCCCGCCACCGCCTCGATGCGCATGCGGTCGTAGCAGGCGCGGACGGCGAACAGCGTGGCGGTGGACACGGCGGCCCGGGCCAGCAACTGATCGGCCCAGACCAGGCACAGGTCACCGACGAGGATCGCCGAGGTGGTGCCGAAATGGTCGGGGTCGCCGAGCCGGCCCGCGTTGCTGTGCTGCGCGGCGAAGATGCGGTGGGCGGTGGGGCCGCCGCGCCGGGTGGCCGAGTCGTCCATCACGTCGTCGTGGACGAGCGCGAACGTGTGCATCAGCTCGAGTGCCGCGAGCGCCGGCAGCACCGGCTCGACGGGCTCGCGCGCGGCCACCACACCGCGCCACCCCCAGTAGGCGAACGTCGGGCGCAGTCTCTTGCCGCCGGTCAGCACGAGATCCCGTGTCGTGCGGGCGAAGCGGCCGAGCGCCGGGTCGACGTCCTCCAGCGCGGCGGTCTGGCCGCTCAGGAACTCGGAAAGAGTGCCCTCGACAGCCGTCGTCAGCCCGTCCGCTTGGACGGTCTGGCGAGGTATCCCGATACGGGGGTTTCCCTCGAGGATGTCGTTGGCCACGGAGGCGACATTACCGTAGGCTGCGAGTTGCGTCGATTCATGCGTCGATTTATTTGGGAGGGCCCGTGGAGGTCGATCTGGCGGCGGCCTACGAGCGGTGCCGTGAGCTGCACAAACGCCATGGCCGCACCTACTACCTGGCGACCCGGTTGCTCCCGAGGTGGAAGCGACGCCACGTCCACGCTCTGTACGGTTTCACCCGGTATGCGGATGAAATCGTCGATCGCACCGAGGACCTGCCGCCGGCCGAGCGCGCGGCCCGCCTCACCGCCTGGTCCGACGAGTTTCTCGCGGGTCTGGCCGGAGCGCCCACCGACGATCCGCTGCTGCCGGCGGTGCTGCACACCATCGCCGTGTTCGACCTGGACCGCGCCGACTTCGCGGCGTTCCTGCGCAGCATGGCGATGGACCTCACCGTCACGTCGTATGCGACCTACGACGACCTGCTCGACTACATGGAGGGTTCGGCCGCGGTCATCGGCACGATGATGCTGCCGATCCTCGGCTCCAGTGACCCGGCCGCCGCCCGCGAGCCGGCCCGCCAGCTGGGCCTCGCCTTCCAGCTCACCAACTTCATCCGCGACGTGTCGGAGGACCTGGACCGCGGTCGCACCTACCTGCCCGACGAGCACCTCGCCGAGTTCGGGGTGACCCGCGCCGACCTCTTCGCCGCGCAGGCGGCGGGCCGGTCCACCCCGCAGATCAAGGCGCTGATCCGCGCCGAGGTCGCCCGCGCCGACGAGCACTACGCGGCCGCGGCTCCCGGCATCCCGCTGCTGCTGCCCGGGTCGCAGGCCTGCATGCGCACGGCCTATGAGCTGTACGGCGGCATCCTCGACGAGGTCGCGGCCGAGGACTACGACGTCTTCACCCGGCGCGCAACAGTGCCCAACCAACGCCGCGCCGCCGTGGTGGCCCGATCCCTGCTGACCAGACCGGGCACCCCGACCACGGCCTTCGCCCGAAGCTGACCCCCGACCCGAAGCCGGAACGAAGCCCGGGCCCGACCTCGGAACAAGGCCCAGGGCTGGAGCCCGCGGGACGGGCCCCGAATCGACGCAACCGAGCGGCACAGAGAAGCGGAGCTGACATGCGAACGGCCGTCGTCCTGTTCACCCGTGACCTGCGGGTGCACGACAACCCGGCGCTCGCCGCCGCCTGCGCCAACGCCGAGCAGGTCGTTCCCCTGTTCGTCCTCGATCCCGACCTGCAACGCCTCTCGCCGAACCGCGCCCTGTTCCTGCACCAGAGCCTCGCCGATCTCCGCGAGACACTCCGCGGTCTGGGCGGCGATCTCGTCATCCGCACGGGTGACCCGGTCGCCGAGGTGATCAAGGTGGCGACCGAGGTCGGCGCCGAGGGCATCGCGCTGAGCACCGACGTCAGCGGCTACGCCCGGCGCCGCGAGCAGCGGCTCGAGCAGGAGTGCGAGCAGCACCGCATCTCGCTGCGCCTGTTCCCCGGCACCACCGTCGTGCCACCGGGTGACGTGCGGCCGGGTGGTGGCGGCGAGCACTACCGGGTCTTCTCCCCGTATTACCGGGCCTGGTCGGCGGCGAAGTGGCGCGACGAGGTGGCGACGCCCGCGCGCGTTGTGCTGCCACCGGCGCTGAGCACCGGCGAGCTTCCCGAGCCGCCGTCCGGGGAGTCGCCCGCGGCCGTCACGGGTGGCGAGACGGAGGGCCGGCGTCGACTGAAGACGTGGCTCAAGCACGTCGGGCCCTACGACGATCTGCACAACGACATGCCCGCCGACGGCACTTCGCGGCTCAGCGCGTACCTCCGGTTCGGCTGTGTCTCGCCGTTGACCGTGGCGAACGCAGCGCGGGCGCTGGACGGCCCGGGCCCCGACGCCTTTGTCCGCCAGCTCGGCTGGCGCGACTTCTACTACCAGGTCACCGCGGGGTTCCCGGCCATTTCGACGCAGGCCTACCGCAAGTCGGGCGACGGTGAGTGGCGCGACGATCCGGAGGCGCTGCTGCACTGGCAGGAGGGGACGACCGGGGTGCCGGTGGTCGATGCGGGCATGCGCCAGTTGCGGGCCGAGGGCTGGATGCACAACCGGGCCCGCCTGATCACCGCTTCGTTCCTCACCAAGCACCTCGGGCTCGATTGGCGCGACGGCGTGCGGTGGTTCTTCCGCTGGCTGAACGATGGTGATGTCGCCAACAATTCGGGTAATTGGCAGTGGGTGGCCGGCACCGGGAACGACACCAAGCCGTACCGGCGCTTCAACCCCATCAGGCAGGCAGAGCGGTTCGACCCTGACGGTGTGTACGTTCGGCGCTACGTACCGGAGTTGATTTCCATCCCGGGCCGAGCCGTACACCAGCCTTGGCGACTACCGGATACGGTTCGCTCAGGTCTCGACTATCCGGGCCCGCTCGAGTCGCACCGCGACGAGGCGGTGTGGCTGCGGCCATGATCGGGGTGCCGGTGAGTTTCCTGTCCGGTTCGCCGGGCGGGATGTGGAAGCGGGGGGGGGGGGGCCGGTGGGGTTGGGCGGTTTTGGGCCGGCGGCCCCCCCGCCAAAATCCCCCCCCCCCCCCCCCCCCACCACAACCGCCGGGGGGAACAACAGGCCGGGCGCGC
>NZ_JBEZGQ010000033.1:3534-8534 GCF_040650095.1 Actinoplanes sp. NPDC048791
AGCCGGTGGGGCTCCCGCCACAATGGGGGGGCCGGTTACTAACATGCCGGGTACCCCGGGCGGGATGTTCAACCGGGTCCTGCCGACCCGTTGCGTTCGTCCGTTGAAGGCCGGCAGGACCCGCGACAAACTGCCCACCCGGCCGCCCCGGAAACCTCACGGCCGGGCGGAAACCTCAGGCCGGCAGCGTGCGCCAGGCGCCGTAGTGGTGCACGGCGATGCCTCCGAAGGCCGCCGTCTGCCGGGTCGCCTCATCAACCTTGGCCAGCTCCAGCTTCAGCGCGGCCGCGCCTTCCTCGTGGAAGGTGCAGTGCAGGCAGTCCGCCAGTGGCCCGGTTTCCGCCGCCAGCCGCACCCGCTTGCCCGCCGCCTTGCCGCGGGCCAGCCAGTCCAGGCTGACCGCCACGATGGAGTTCGGGCCGGTCGCGGTGTCGCGGTAGCTCATCACCGTCACCGCGTTGACCCGGCGCAGCACCTCGTCGGCCAGGTTCTTGCGGCCGAGCTTGTACTGCCCGAACCAGAACGGCACGTCGGCCTCCAGCGACAGCGTGCTCGCGGCCCGCATCCGGTCCAGCAGCTTGAGGTAGGCCGCCTCGGTCCCCGGCAGGTCGGTGGTCCAGCCCTCGACCAGGTACGGCTCGACGTCGAGGTGGATGCCGTCGAAGAGGCCGGTCGACACGACGGTCCGTTGCCAGGCCAGCGCCGCGGCGTGGTTGGTGACCCAGTCCGGGTCACCGCCGAGCGCCCGCAGCTTGATCCGCCGGGCGACGGCCATTTCCTTCAGCTCCTGCAGCCGGGCCAGGCCGCCGTCGGTGAGGACCGACGGTGCAACGTGGACGAAGACCTCGGAGATGTTGTGCTCGCCGGCCCAGCTGATCACCTCAGCGGCCGGATCGTCGCCCCACAGCCACATGGCTCGGGTGTTCACCGGCGCCGCGGTGAGACCCGCACTGCCCGCCGACGAAGCCCCGGGCAACGCCGTGGCGGCGGCCATGAGGATGGCAGACACCAGCCCTGCCTGCCATCGCCCCCTCATGACCGCCCCCTTTACCGTGGTGATTCCGCTTCCGCGAGGGAACAGAATCGGCGGGGGCGGCGGTCAGGTGAGAAGTCGCAACGAGGAAATCGCCGTGTCGACCGCGCCGACCCGGTCGAAGTCGCCGATCCGGCGGGTGACGTAGGCGATCGCGTGCCCGGCGGCCGGGTCGGCCCAGGCCGCGTTGCCGCCCAGGCCACCCATGCCCCAGGTCCCGTCCGGTTCGAGCTGCACGCCGAGGCCCCAGGTCGTGGATTGTTCGATGAACAGATCCGGACCGGTGAAGTGCGCCGAGACGAGGTCGGTGACGAGCGCCGCGCTGAGCAGCCGTTGCCCGTCCAGCACGCCGCCGGCCAGCAATCCGGCGTAGAAGCGGGCCAGCGAGCCGGCCGTGGCGTGCAGGTTCACCGCCGGGATGACGGACCGGCGCCACAGGTCGCTGTTGAGCACGGCCAGGTCGCGGGAGCCGGGCGGGTTCGCGATGGCCCGCGCGCGCACCGAGCCCGGCTCACCGGCCAGCAGGTCCTGCCGGTCCGGCTGATCGAACTCGAGCTCGGCGCACCGGTCCGTCTCCGTGGTGCCGAAGCCGAAGTCGAGCTGCCACGGCCGGGCGATCTCCTCGGCGACGAAGCGCGCCGGCGGCCGGCCGTCGACGCGGCGGACCAGTTCGCCCAGCAGATGGCCGTAGGTCAGGGCGTGTTCGGCAGCCACCGTGCCCGGCGGCCACTCGGGATGCGCGGCGGCCAGGTCGGCGCAGAGCAGATCCCAGTCGCTCCACGCGGACGCTTCCCGTGGCACGGGGAAGAACGGGAGGCCGGCCGTGTGCGTCAGCAGCTGCCGTACCGAAGCATCGGTCGTGAATCGCGGCCAGTGCCGCGCGATCGGATCGTCCAGGCCGATCAGGCCGCGATCGATCAGCAGCAGCACCGCCAGCGCGATCACCGGCTTGCCCACCGAATAGACGTTGACCAGGGTGTCTGCCGTCCACGGCCGGGTCCGTGCGGTGTCGGCCCAACCCTCGCGCAGATCGACCACCAGATCACCGTGCCGTCGCACCGCGAGGGCCGATCCGCCGCGCGGCTCGGCCGCGAAAGCGTCCCGGACCGGTTCGTATCCGGGCGCCACGAAGCCGTCGATATTACGGTCCGCTGACATGGGCGCACAGTACCCGCCGATGGTGGAAAGCTGGTCCCATGGGCGAAGCGCAGCAAGCAGATGTGGTGGTCGTCGGCCTGGGGGTCGGCGGCGAGGAGGTCGCCGGCCGGCTCGCGCAGGCCGGCCTGACGGTCATCGGCGTCGAGCACACCCTGGTCGGTGGCGAATGCCCCTATTGGGGCTGCATCCCGACCAAGATGATGATCCGCGCCGGCAACGCCCTCGCCGAGGCCCGCCGCATCCCCGGCCTGGCGGGCACGTCGCAGGTCACGCCCGACTGGGCGCCGGTCGCCCGCCGGATCCGTGAGCAGGCCACCGACACCTGGGACGACAAGGTCGCCGTCGACCGCTTCACCGGCAAGGGCGGCCACTTCGTGCGCGGCCGGGCCACCATCACCGGGCCGGGCCGGGTGCGGGTCGACGATCAGGAATGGGTGGCGAGCCGCGGCATCGTCGTCGCCACCGGGACGACGGCGGTGATCCCGCCGATCGAAGGGCTCGCCGGCACGCCGTACTGGACCAACCGCGAGGCCGTCGAGGCCGAGACCCTGCCGGACACGCTGCTGGTCCTCGGCGGCGGCGCCATCGGCCTCGAGCTCTCCCAGGTCATGGCCCGCTTCGGCGTGCAGGTCACGGTCATCGAGGGCAGCGATCGACTGCTCGCGATGGAGGAGCCCGAGTCGTCCGAGACCGCGGCCGCGGCCTTGGCGGCCGACGGCATCAAAACCCTGACCGGGGTACGCGCAAAGCACGTCACCCACTCCGGCGACGGCTTCTCGGTCGAGCTGTCCGACGGCTCCACGGTCACAGGCGAACGGCTGCTCGTCGCCACCGGCCGCGCCGCCCGCCTCGGTGGCCTGGGCTTGGAAACCGTCGGACTCGACCCGTCGGCCCGCTTCCTGACCACCGACGACCGGATGCGCGCCGCCGACGGGGTCTGGGCCGTCGGTGACGTGACGGGCAACGGCGCCTTTACTCACATGGCGATGTACGAGGCCGACGTCGCCGTCCGCGACATCCTCGGCCAGGGCGGCCCGAGCGCGGATTACCACGCCAAGCCCCGCGTCACCTTCACCGATCCCGAGATCGGCGCGGTCGGCCTGACCGAGCAGCAGGCCCGCGACGCCGGCCTCGACGTCCAGGTGGGCTACTCGAGCCTGCCATCGTCCTCCCGCGGGTTCGTGCACGGCCCGGGCAACGAGGGGTTCATCAAGGTCATCGTCGACCGGTCCCGCGGCGTGCTGGTCGGCGCCACCTCAGCCGGCCCTTCCGGCGGCGAGGTTCTCGGAGCATTGACCGTGGCGGTGAAGGCCGAGGTGCCGGTGGCCACGCTGCAGGCCACGATCTGGGCCTACCCGACATTCCATCGGGCGATCGGTGACGCCCTGCATTCCCTCTAAAGCGGGACGGTCGCCGTGATCGTGCTGCCGGCCGGGGAGGTGACGATGGACAGCTCGGAGAGCTGCCGGGCGATCCACAGTCCGCGTCCGCCGGGCAACGAAGGCGCCGGCAGGGTGTGGCCGGCATGGGCCGGATCGTCCAGGCCCGTGCCGGCGTCGCTGACCTCGCAATGCAGCAGGCCGTCGGCCAGCCACAGCCGCAACCGGCCGGTGCCGCCGCCGTGCCGGACGGAGTTGCTGGCCAGCTCGTGGGCGATCAGCACCATCGTGTCGACGGTCCGGGCATCCGCCACCGTGGAGACATGGGCGGCGACGGTCGCCCGCACGCCGTACAGGCTGTCCTCGTCGAAGCCCTGCTCGACGAGGACCTCGGGGCTTCCCCCAGCAGGTTCGGTCTCGCGGACCGCGGGGGAGGTGTCGGTCCGCTCACCGTTCGCCATCGCGCACCAGCATCCGCAGCGCGGGCACGTCGGCGGCGCCCGCGACCGTCAACGTCCGTTCGATCGGCTCGGCGCAGACGACGATCATTCGGCGGGACTCCGGCAGATTGGCCGCCGTCCGCAGGATGACGGCCGCCGCGCCGGCGTCGATGAAGCGCAGGTGGTTCAGGTTGAGGTGGACGTCGTGGTCCAGCCGGACGGCCTCGGCGAGCGCGTCGCTCAGCACGTCGGCCCGGGCATAGTCGAGCTCACCCGCCACCCGTACGCCCGGCGGCACGTGCTGCCGGCAGATCCGCAGCACCGGGTCCTCGTGATAGACGGTCGCCGCCACCGTCCGCGGATGCACCCGGGCGGCGTAGGCGAGGGTGACCGGGTCGAAGCTGTCCCGGTTGTATTCGCAGATGGCGGTCAGCCGCCCTGCGGCGAAGAGCCGTCCCACCTCGGACTCGAAGACCAGCAGCTGCTCGGCGTTCGCCTGCGGCCGGGCGGCCCAGCACATGTCCGCGGTGATCCGCAGACCCGTCCGGCCGTCCCGCTCGGCCTGGTCGAGCTCGCGGGCGAGGAGCTCGACCATGGTGGCGGCGTCCGGCCCCGTGCCCCCGCCCCACAGCCGGTCGCTCTCGGCCACGGTTAGCTCCTGCCCGCCGTCGAGGCCGCGTTCCAGCAGCTCGGCGCGGAGCCCGTCGACATCCGCGGCGTCCGTGAAGCAGATGACCCGCTCGCCGCGCGACTGCCCGGCGGCCACGAAGGCGGCCAGGATGTCCAGCCGCTCCTCGGGATCGGTGAAAGTCAGGCAGGCGTGGTCGCCTGGGCTGAGCCGATCCACCGGTGTCGTGGCGACCATGCGTCCTCCTCAGGAGCCCGGGGCTGGAAACGTACCCGATGACTGAAGAGCCCAAGCAAGGTTTGGCCGCACGCCGCTGGGTAACCCCATCGGCATGGTGCGGCAGACGATCTCCCGGCTGGAGC
>NZ_JBEZGQ010000033.1:13534-20506 GCF_040650095.1 Actinoplanes sp. NPDC048791
GCCTCTAGCGATGTTCCGAGCGGCCCGTACCCCAAACCGACACAGGTGGTCAGGTAGAGAATACCGAGGCGACGGGCGAACTGTGGTTAAGGAACTCGGCAAATTGCCCCCGTAACTTAGGGAGAAGGGGGGCCGGACGCGTGAAGCCCCTTGCGGGTGGAGCGTGGTATGGCCGCAGAGAGCAGGGGGAAGCGACTGTTTACTAAAAACACAGGTCCATGCCAAGTCGTAAGACGATGTATATGGACTGACGCCTGCCCGGTGCTGGAACGTTAAGGGGACCTGTTAGCCTTTCGGGGCGAGGCGGAGAACTTAAGCGCCAGTAAACGGCGGTGGTAACTATAACCATCCTAAGGTAGCGAAATTCCTTGTCGGGTAAGTTCCGACCTGCACGAATGGCGTAACGACTTCCCCACTGTCTCAACCACAGGCCCGGCGAAATTGCAGTACGAGTAAAGATGCTCGTTACGCGCGGCAGGACGGAAAGACCCCGGGACCTTTACTATAGCTTGACATTGGTATCCGAATGTAATTGTGTAGGATAGGTGGGAGCCTGTGAAGTCCGGACGCCAGTTCGGGTGGAGGCAATCTTGAAATACCACTCTGTTGGATTTGGGTATCTAACTTGCGGCCCTGATCGGGTCGAGGGACAGTGTCTGGTGGGTAGTTTAACTGGGGCGGTTGCCTCCTAAAAGGTAACGGAGGCGCCCAAAGGTTCCCTCAGCCTGGTTGGCAATCAGGTGTTGAGTGTAAGTACACAAGGGAGCTTGACTGTGAGACTGACAGGTCGAGCAGGGACGAAAGTCGGGACTAGTGATCCGGCACTTGCGAGTGGAAGCGGTGTCGCTCAACGGATAAAAGGTACCCCGGGGATAACAGGCTGATCTTCCCCAAGAGTCCATATCGACGGGATGGTTTGGCACCTCGATGTCGGCTCGTCGCATCCTGGGGCTGTAGCAGGTCCCAAGGGTTGGGCTGTTCGCCCATTAAAGCGGTACGCGAGCTGGGTTTAGAACGTCGTGAGACAGTTCGGTCCCTATCCGCCGTGCGCGTTGGATACTTGAGAAGGGCTGTCCCTAGTACGAGAGGACCGGGACGGACGAACCTCTGGTGTGCCAGTTGTCCCGCCAGGGGCACGGCTGGTTGGCTACGTTCGGAAGGGATAACCGCTGAAAGCATCTAAGCGGGAAGCTCGCTTCGAGATGAGGTATCCCACCACCTTGAGTGGGTAAGGCTCCCAGCTAGACGACTGGGTTGATAGGCCGGAGATGTAAGCCTAGTAATAGGTTCAGTCGACCGGTACTAATAGGCCGAGGGCTTAACTACACCAAACTTGATGTTCGACCGCGTCCACTGTGTGATTCACAGCAAACAACCACCCCGGCCCAGGGGAAACCGGAAGGGTTTCGTCTGGGGTGCAGGGAGTGTTGTGTCGCTGATAGCTGTTTCGGTGGTTATAGCGGAGGGGAAACGCCCGGTCTCATTCCGAACCCGGAAGCTAAGCCCTCCAGCGCCGATGGTACTGCACTCGGGAGGGTGTGGGAGAGTAGGACGCCGCCGGACTTAACGTTGGGAAAGGCTCACACCAGTGATGGTGTGGGCCTTTTCTATATCCATGGAGCTCCACCCCAGACCCGGGGTGGGCTCCTTTTCGTGATCTATGGAGCTCACCCCCTGGCCGGGGTGGGCTCTTTCGTGATCCATGGAGCTCACCCCTGGCCGGGGTGAGCTCCTTTTGCGTTTTAGGGGCTTTCCGGCCGACGCCGGCCAGCCTGTGGTTGGTGTTGGCCTGGGCTGCGGCAGTCCGGGAGTGTGATTTGGCCGCAGTCCGGGCTTAGGGCCCAGGAGTAGGTGACTATGCATGGTGGCGAATCTGTGACGGTGTAGCGGCCGCAGGCGCATGCCTAGGCCGGGTAGAGCTGCTGCAGCTGGATGGTCTGGCTCTCGACGAGCGGGGTGGCTTTGCCGTTTGCGTTCACGCTCGTGCCGACGGAGGCAGAGAGGGCGGCCGTCACTGTGTAGCGGAGGTGTGTGTGCGGTCGACCGCGATCATCGTCGGTAGGAGGGCCAGCCCGGCTGCGGGTCGGGTTGTCTGACCCGTTGCGTAGCGAGAGGTGGCGTGATGGAGTCTGGCGGCGTGGTCGTGTAGTCGACGGAGGCGGTGGGTAATAGGTGAACGTGATTGTCCGGGTGGGAGCGTTCGCCGTGGCCGTGAGTCTGCTGGCCGGCTGTTCCGCGGCTGACGGTGGCGGACGGGACTACAACCCGGCCCATCAGCCTCGTTATGTCGTGCCTGACGAGTCCGACGGGGTTCCCGGTCCGGTGGCCACGTGGCCCGGGTCAGGCACCGGTCTCGGGTTGCCCGGCATCGGACAGGCCGCACCCAGCGAACCCGACCATGTCGTTCGCGGCGGTGCCGTCTCCGTTGTCAAGAACAAGCCGGCGTCCTTCTCGCTCGTGAACGCTGCTGATGTCGTACGGGTGACGGTCGGGGATCTTGGTCCTGATCTTTTTGAGGTCTCCACCCCGGCGGAGTCCAAGGTGGTCCCCAAGGTCGAGGTTGACGGGCCTGCCGTTGTCGCGGGGTTGCGGGACACCGGGCTCACCGGTCCGGCGCTGGTCACCGTGGTGCTCAGCGACGACGTGCGCTGGAGTGTGCGGCTGGCCGGCGGTGCCAGCGACCAGGCCGTTGACCTCAAGGGCGGACCCGGGGGCGATGTCGACTTCGCCGCCGGCACCAGCCGGGCCGAGGTGTGGTTGCCCGCGGCCAGCGGCACTCAGCGGGTGGTTCTCGGCGGTGGCGCCAGCCAGCTGGTCGTCAACCTCACCGGGGCGGCGCCTGTGCGGGTTGCCGCGAAGAACGGGGCCGGCGAGGTCACGGTGGACGGGCAGACCAAGTCCGGGGTGCCCGGGGGTGCGGTGTACACCGCACCTGGCTGGGACGCCGCGGCTGACCGCTTCGACATCGATGCCACCAGTGGCGTCTCCTCGGTGACCGTCGCCCGCAGCTGACCCGACCGCCGTCGCGGGGAGGGCATTTTGTCGCTGAATGCCGACCCGACTGCCGGGCCGGGAGCGCGATCCGTCGTCGAGAGCCGTCCTGATCGTCGGCGCGGGAAGCGGGAATTTTACCCGGACGGCTGACCCGATCGTCGGCGTGGGAAGCGGGATTTCTACTCGGACGGCTGACCCGATCGTCGGCGTAGGTGGGTGATGGTCAGCCGACTGCGGGCTGTCCGATTGCCCGGAAACGTTGCCGCGGTACACCTGCGGCGGTCAGCTGGGTCGCCACTTCGGCGGACAGGTTCTCCATGAAGACGACGACCTGGTGGTCGTCCGCCAGGTCGCAGAGTGCCGCCAAGGTTCCCAGGTTGATCGGATCTACGTCCGGTACGTCGCCCAGGTCGACGATCAGGCGCGGCGGGCGAACCTTGCGGACCGTGTGCACCAGGATCTGGCGGAACGGCACCGCGCAGTCCGTCCCCATCGGGCCGTGGGGCTGGACCACCACGCTTCCGTCCGCGTCCGTCCGGACGTCGACCGCGGAGTTCGACATCGGTCTGCCTTCCGTCACCCAGCGTTCGCCGGGCGGTCAGCGTATGACGGTTCTCGCGGCCCGTCGACCGGCTGTTTGTGCCAATCCACGAGCGGCGACGACAAGCCGGACGAGGGCCCGAAGCGGGCGATGCGCGAGAAGTGGGCGCGGGCGGGAAGTGAGCGCGGGGCGAGATGCGAGCGCGGGGCGAGAAGTGGGCGCGGGCGAGATGCGAGCGCGGGGCGAGAGGAGCGCGGGGGCGAGAAGAGCGCGGAGCGAGAAGAGCGCGAGCCGCGAGCCGCGAGGAAGGAAGTAGCAAGGAGGAAGGACGAAGGAGAAGGGGGCCAGAGAAGTAAAGGCAGCGGCGAACGAACGAAGCGGTGGAGGGCGGGTGGAGGTAGCGGCGAAGAAAGACGCGGGGAAAGGACGGAAGGAAGGAAGCCGAGGAGGAAGGAGGCGGGGAGGAAGGGGAGAGGAGGAGGAAGAGAGGAGGAAGGCGGCTACGGCAGGTCCGGGTCGCCGACTACCTTGCCGGGGTTGAAGAGGTTCTGGGGGTCCAGGGTCTGCTTCACCGCCTGCATCATCGCCAGCGCCGGCCCCTCCAGCTCCTGCCGCATCCCGCGCCGCTTCAGCAGACCGACCCCGTGCTCGCCGGTTACCGTGCCGCCCAGCCTGATCGCCGCGGCCAGGATCTCCTCGAATGCCGCCTGCGCAGCCTCCCGCGCCACCTCGTCCCCGACCGGCGTCCGGATCAGCGGGTGCAGATTACCGTCCCCCGCGTGCGCGATCGTGGCGATAGCCACCCCGTGCCGCGCCGCGCTTTCCTCGATCGACGCGAGCATCGTCGGCACCGCCGACCGAGGCACGCAGACGTCTTCGGTCAGCACCGGGCCCAGCCGTTCCATCGCCGGATAGGCCAGCCGCCGCGCGGCGAACAATGCCTCCGCCTCAAATTCGTCGGTCGACTGTTCGGCCCATTGCGCGCCCGCGTCCCGAAAGACCTGGGCCAGCGCGTCCGCTTCGGACTGGCCCGATTCCCCTGGCGTGTCGATCTGTGCCAGCAGCAACGCCTCAGCCGTCGCGGACAGACCCAGGTGCTTCCATTCCTCCACCGCCTGCAGGCACGCCCGGTCCAGCAGCTCCAGCGCTGTGGGCAGCAGACCCATCCGCGTGGTCGCGGCCACCGCGTCGCCGGCGGCGACGATGCTGTCGAAAGCCCCGACCACGGTACGGGGCGCAGCAGCGCGAGCCGGCCGCAGCCGCAACGTGACCTCGGTGACGATCCCCAGCGTCCCCTCGGCCCCGACGAACAGGCTGACCAGGTCGTAGCCGGCCACACCCTTCGTCGTGCGGTGGCCGAGGCGCACCGCCGTACCGTATGCGCCGGCCGGGCCGCCCACGACGGCCTGCAGGCCGAGCACGTAGTCGCGGGTCACGCCGTATTTCAGGCAGCACAGGCCGCCGGCGTTCGTGGCCACGTTGCCGCCGATCGTCGACCAGGGTGCGCTGGCCGGGTCCGGTGGATACCAGAGGCCGTGCGCCGCGACGGCCGCCTTCAGGTCGTCGTTGACGACGCCGGGCTGGACCACCGCGATCATGTTGTCCGGGTCGATCTCCAGGATCTTGTTCATCCTGGTCAGGTCGAGGATCAGGCTGCCGTCGACCGCGTTCGCGCCGCCGGACAGACCTGTGCCGGCTCCGCGCGCGATCACCGGGATGCCGCGGGCCGCGCAGGCCGCGACGATGGCGCTCACCTCTTCCGTGCTGCGGGCGCGGATCGCGCCGACCGGCCGGCCGGCCGGGGCCCACTCGGCGTCGTCGTGGCTGAGGGAGTCGAGGACGTCGGGGTCGACGATCAGGTCCAGCTCCGGCAGGTCCGTGGCCAGCGAGCCGGTCATGCCAGGCCGGCCAGGAACTTGAGTAGTGCCTCGTTGACCAGGTCGGGTTGGTCGATGTTGGCCGCGTGGCTGCTGTTCTCGAGGATCAGGGCGGCCGCGCGTGAGTTCGTCTCGGCCGCGGCGGTGGCGTGCTCGCACGGCCACAGCTGGCTGTCGCGGCCGGCGATGAACAAGCTCGGCACCGCGACCCGGGCCACCACGTCACGCCAGTCCTGCTCAGCATGATCCTGCAGCAGGGGCCAGGTCTCCGGGGCGCGGGCGTCGCTCATCTGCGGCACCCGGCCCAGCGCCTCGATCAGCCGGCCCAGCCGCTGCACCGACTCGGCGACCGGCCGGCCGCGGCCGGTGTCCGGCACGCCGTCCTCGAAGAACGTGCCGAGGTTGTGCCGGGTCAGGCCGTAGAAGCCGTACGGCCACACCTCGTCGTTGACCATCTTGGGGGTCTGGTCGATGGTGACGATGCCGCGCAGCCGGTCGGCGCCGAACAGGTCGTAGTAGGCCCAGATCGCGCTGGCGCCCATCGAGCCGCCGACCAGGACGACCTGGTCCAGGCCGGTGGCGTCGAGGAAGTCGCGGATGTCCTTGCCGTGCCGCGCCATCCGCTGGCCGTACGCCGGATTGTCCGAACCGCCGTGCGACCGGCGGTCCAGGCCGAGTACCCGGTGGCCGGCGCCGAGCAGGGCCCGGCGCTGCAGCTCCCAGGTCTCGGCCGACGCGGTGAAGCCGGCGATGAGCACGACCGGCTGCCCACCGCCCTCGTCGGTGTAGTGCAGGTTGACCCCGTCGCTGGTGGCGATCGTCGACATGCCTCGACACTACGGCGGGCTCACGGCACGCGCTGGAGGAACTGCCCGGGGGTCAGTGCCCGGGCGGTGATCCGGACGTCGCCGAGCCAGCCGTAGAAGCCCTGGCCGTAGCGCAGGTCGAAGGACGTCGCGCCGAGCACGAAGGGGCGGCCCAGGGTGGCGATGCCGTGCGACGCCTCGCTCGGGTTGCGCAGGATCTTCGAGCTGTCGATCCACACGGTCGTCCGGCGGCCGTCGTTCACCACCGCCACGTGCATCCACCGGCCCACCGGCACGGCGTGGCTCCATGACGTCGGGTCGGCGTCGCGGTCGGCCGGATAGACCACGTACTGCAGGAAGCGTTCGGGGGACACGTTGAGGCTGCAGGTCGGCTCCAGCGGTGACCAACCGCTGTGCTTGCCGGCGTCGCCGCTGCGGCCTTCCCAGCTGAGGATGCCCATCCAGGCGTGGTCGCCGACGAACGGGTCGGGCAGCTTCAGGAACGCCTCGATCGTGTAGCCGCCCGTGAAGGTCATGCCGTTCAACGCGGCGTCCGGGGCGGTGTGCAGGATCGCGCCGCGGTCGGGGCCCTTGCCGCCGTCGAAGCGGAGGCTGGCGTGGGCGGGCTGGGCCGGGTGGTGCTCGGCGGAGACCGTCAGGACGTCGGGGCCGCCGTTCGCCAGTCGCCGTACAGTGAGGTCGTTGCCTTTGCCGGTCAGGTCCCGGACCGTGGCGCCGTCGGCGACCGACTGCC
>NZ_JBEZGQ010000034.1:0-20310 GCF_040650095.1 Actinoplanes sp. NPDC048791
GACCGAGAAGGCCCAGCGGCGCGCCAAGGCGATCGCGGCCGCGCGGGTGGTGGCCGCCCGGCAGGCGGAGTTGCCCGGCCGGCCGATCGCCCGCCCGGGCTTCCTGCTCGGCGACACCTCACTCGTCGTGTACTGGGACGCCGTCGTCGACGACGGTGATCCGACGTCGTGGGGCCGCTGGTTCGCGACCGTCACCGATGTCGAGTCCGGGGCCGAGCAGCGTTCCGCCGAGCTCGGCAAGGCGGACCTGAGCCGGTGCTACAGCCCGGCTCTGCTGTGCCGCAGCTTCGGTGCCGCGGACGGCTGGGTGCTCGACCCCGCGCGGCTCTACACGGTGACGATCACCGAGGTCGCGCCGGACGGCACGGAGCTGACCAGCGCGGCGTCGGCGGAGGCCAGGCCGCGCAAGACCGACGACGTGCCGGCGCTGCCCGCCGGGCAGGCCACCGGCTGTGGCTGCGCCACGGTGCTCGGCCCGACAGTGACCGCGCAGGCTCTGCGCGGCGCGACGGTGAACACGGCGACCGGCGCCTACCTGCGGGTGGAGAAGGACTTCGTGATGCCCTCGTACGGCATCCCGTTCAACCACGCGCGCTACTACTCGTCCGGCAACCCGGCCACCGGCATGTTCGGACCGGGCTGGAGCTCCTCGTACGACATCAGGATCATCGCCGCCGACAACGGCGCGGTGCGGGTGCGGGCGGAGGACGGCTCGGAGGCGGTCTACACCGCGAACGCCGACGGTTCGTACGACCGGCCGGCCGGTGTCCGTGCGAACTTGTCCAAGGTGGATGGCGGGTGGCAGTTGGTGCCGCCGGACCGGCGGGTGCTGCGGTTCAACGCCACCGGTCAGCTCCTCTCCATCAAGAACGCGCGCGGCTCCGGCGTGACGTTCGCTTACACCGCCGACGGGCTGCTCAACACCGTCACCGACGCGAGCGGCCGGGTGGTGCGCTTCGAGTCCCGTACCGACCTGCGGCTCGTCACGAAGATCACGCTGCCGGACGGCCGGTCCACCCAGTTCGACTACCAGAACGGGCGCCTGCTCAAGGTCCAGGACCCGCGCCGCAACGTCACCACCTACGGCTACGACGCCGGCGGCCGGCTCAACGACATCACCGACGCCCGCGGCAACAAGCTGATCCGCAACACCTACGACGCCGCCGGCCGGGTCACCGAGCAGCTGGACCCGGAGAACGCGCGGACCGAGTTCCGGTGGGACGCCGGCCAGCAGGTCGCCCGCACCACCGACCCGGACGGCGTGGCGGTCGTCGACGGCTACCGCAACAACGTGCTGCTCTACAGCCAGAACGCCGGCAACGACACCGTCAACCACCGGTACACCGGCAAGCTGAACAAGAGCCTGGTCGTCGACCCGAAGGGCAACCAGGAGGAGACCCGGTTCGACGACAGCGGCAACCCGGTCGCCCGGACCGCGCCGGAGCCGTTCGCCTTCACCGAGACCAGCGCGTTCGACAACCGCAGCAACCTGACGAAGTACACCGACGGTCGCAAGAACGACTGGGATTACAAGTACAACGAGTTCAACGAGATGGTCGGGCAGAAGAGCCCGAAGCAGGACACCGGGTACGAGTACGCGTACGACACCAAGGGTCAGCTCGTCTCCCGGACCGACCCGCGCGGCAAGGTCACCCGCTACGAGTACGACACCCACGGCAACCGTACGGCCGAGATCGCCCCGACCGGCCGGCGCACCGAGATGACGTACGACGGCACCGGCCGCCTGGCCTCGGTGGTCGACCCGCGCGGCACCGTCGCCGGGGGCAACAAGGACGCCTACCGCACCCGGTACGTCTACAACGAGCAGAGCCAGATCACCGAGGTGTGGCAGCCGGGCAAGGCCCAGCCGTCCCGCACGGTCTACGACGAGCTCGGCAACGTGGTCGTCACCACCGATCCGCTGAGCAACTCGGCCCGCTTCACCTACGACAAGGCGAGCCGGGCCATCGAGGCCAAGGACCCGATCGGCAATGTCGTCGCGACGACGTACACGCCCGGTGGGCGGCGCGCCTCGGTGACCGACGGCGAGGGCAGCAAGACCTCCTGGACGTACGACGGCAACGGCCGGGTGGCGACCGAGACCTCGCCGCGCGGCAACGCCGACCCGCCCAGGGCCGCCCTGTTCACCGCGGTCTTCCACTACGACTACAACGGCAACCTGATCCGGGCCGACCGGCCGTACGGTTCCGACGGCCAGCGGGTCGAGGTGGACACCGCCTTCGACGCCCTGGACCGCCCGACCGCCCAGCGCGACCAGTTCAAGCAGGGCACCACGGTCGGCTACGACAACAACGGCAACGTCGTCTCGATGACCAACGAGCGCGGCGAAGAGCTGACCAACACCTACGACGAGGCGAACCGCCGTACCGGAAGCTCCGGACCCGCCGCGGGCGCGGCCGGCATCGAATACGACGACGCGGGCAACCCGGTCCGCCAGACCACCCCGACCGGCGGTGTGATCACCACCCGGTACGACGACGACGGCCGCGTCGTCGCGGTCACCGAGCCGCGCGGCAACGTCTCCGGCGCCGACCCCGACAACTACACCACCCGGTACGCCTACGACCGGGCCGGCAACCCGGAGTCCGTGACCGACCCGCTGGGCAACGCCACCAAGATCGACTACGACGGGGTCAACCGGCCCACGGCGCAGACCGACGCCAACGGCAAGACCACCCGCTTCACCTACGACGCGGCCGACCGGCTCGCCGCGGTCATCGGCCCGGACGCGACCGGCGGGCAGGGCCTGGTCTACGGCTACAACGCCAACGGCCAGGTGATCAAGCAGACCGATCCGCTCGGCCGTACCGCCTCGACCGAGTACGACCGGGCCGGGCGCACCACCGTGACCACCGACCCGATCGGCCGTCGCCGCGAATACGTCTACGACGCCGACTCCAACCTCGTCCAGGAGGTCACCGCCCGCATCGTCGAGGAGGGACGACCGGACCCGAACCGGCCGGCGCGGTCCATTTTCTACGCGTACGACAACCTGGGCCGGCTGACCAGCAAGCAGCTCGGCGCCGACGGGGTCACCTACTCGTTCGGCTACGACGCGAAGAACCGGATGGTCAGCGCCGCGGATCCGGCCGGCGTGCAGTCGTACGTCTACGACGTCACCGACCGGCTCACCTCAATGACCCGCGGGCAGGACACGTTCAAGTACGAGTACGACAGCACGGATCGGGTGACCGCCCGGACCTACCCGGACGGCACGCGGATCGGCGCCACGTACGACGCCGGCAACCGGATCCGTTCGCTCACGGCGACCCGCGGCGGGAGCAGCGCCGAGTACGGATTCTCGTACGACGTCGCGGATCAGCTGACCGGGATCACCTACCCGGAGTCGACCGGCGTCTCGGAGAGCCGGGAGTACGACCGGGCCGGCCGGATGACCCGGATCGCCGCGGCCAAGGGCGACACCACGCTGTCCGCGTTCGACCTCACCCTCGACAAGGTCGGCAACCCGATCCGGGTCGTCGAGACTGACGGCGAGCCCGGCCAGCCGACGGTCACCGAGGCCACCGCCTACACGTACGACGCGGCCAACCGGTTGACCGCCGAGTGCTTCGGCGCGCAGACCTGCGCCGGCGCGGTCGCCGACCGCACCGACTACACCTACGACCTGGTCGGCAACCGCAAGACCAAGACCCGGGTCGCTCCGGGCGAGAACACCACGACCAGCTACACGTACGACGGTGCCGACCAGCTGACCCGCGAGAGCGTCACGGGCAGCCGCTCGAGCACCCGCTCGTTCGCGTACGACCTGGAGGGCAACCAGACCGAGGCCGGGTCGGAGCGGTTCACGTACGCGCTGGACCACACCATGACGTCGGCGACCGTCGGCGGCAAGACCACGAATTACGCGTACGACGCCACGGGCAACCGGATCAAGGCGGTCACCGGCTCCGGCGCGGCTGCGGTCACCCAGACCTGGAGCTGGGACGTCAACGCCGGCCGGCCGCTGCTGGCCCAGGAACGGCAGACCGACGCCGCCGGCACGGTGGGACGCGATTACCTGTACGACCCGTCCGGGCAGCCACTCGCACTCATCGTGCCGTCCGCCGACGGGATGGCCGCGCACTCGTACCTGCGCGACTGGCTCGGCGGTGTGGCGGGTGTCGTCTCGCCGTCCGGGGCACCGGAATGGAGTTACGACTACGACGCGTTCGGCGTCGCCCGCGGCACCGGCCTCACCCAGGGCGGCACCAAGGAAGCCGAGGACGCGCCGGCCAACCCCATGCAGTACGCCGGGACGTACCAGGACGTCAGTCAGGGCGACCGGTACGCGATGGGTGCGCGCAGCTACGACCCGGGCACCGGCCGCTTCGCCTCGGCGGACCCGGTCGCCCAGCCCGCCACCGATCAGGCTGTGTCGACGTACTCGTACACCAATGCCCGTCCGACCGTGCTGACCGACCCCACCGGGGGCGATCCGGACGGCAACGGGATGACCCAGGCGTACGTCGACTACTACTCGTCGATGGCCTGCGCCAACAATCCGGGCGCCTGCCAGGGGACCACGGACGCCAACACCCCGTCCGCCGGCGAGGGCGAGCAGGCGACCGACAACCCGGACTGGCTGAACGCGAAGAAGATCGTCGACGAGGCCGAGGGCTTCGTGAAGCAGATCGGCGACGAGATCGTCAATCTGATCCTCGACCTGGTCGGCTTCAACGACGCCAAGAAGTGCATCACCGAGGGCGACATCGTCGCTTGTGTCTCCACCGCACTGCAGGCCGT
Organism: Actinoplanes sp. NPDC048791; assembly: GCF_040650095.1. Classification (NCBI taxonomy): domain Bacteria; kingdom Bacillati; phylum Actinomycetota; class Actinomycetes; order Micromonosporales; family Micromonosporaceae; genus Actinoplanes; species Actinoplanes sp. NPDC048791. The sequence goes on from NZ_JBEZGQ010000034.1 coordinate 4,765, forward strand.
GCCCTGGGGCAAGATGTTCAAGGCGGCCAAGGTGGCGATCAAGGCCATCGGGGTCGGCCGCCGCCTCATCGACGCGTACAGCCGGCTGAAATCGGCGAAGAACGCGCTGTCGAGCATCCCTCGCTACATCAAGAAAGCCACCCAGACCGCGGACGAAGCCGCCGACAGCAAGAAATACGCCGACGAGGCGGCGAAGGCGGCGAAGGGGGCCAAGGACGCCGGCGGCAAGGCCAAAGCGACCTCGCAGAAGGCGGCCGACAACGCCAAACAGGCGAAGAAGAAGGAATCCTCGACCGGCGAGAGCTGCAAGATAGCCCAGGGCAACAAGGCCCGCCTCGCGTCGAACTCGTTCGCCGCCGGCACCCTGGTGCTGCTGGCCGACGGCAGCACCAAGCCGATCGAGAAGCTGCAGCCCGGCGACACGGTCACCGCCACCGACCCGGTGACCGGCACGACCGAACCGCAGCAGGTGACCGCCACCGTGGAGGGCACCGGCGACAAGGACCTCGTCGAGCTCACCCTGGTGGGAGCCGGTTCCGGTGGGGGCGGGCCGCCGTCGGTCATCACCGCCACCGCGGGACACAAGTTCTACAGCCCCGACCGAGGCTGGATCCCGGCGGCCGAACTCCGCACCGGCGACACCCTCCGGGACGAGTCCGGCACCGAGGTCAGCGTCGCACTCGTCGGGGATCCGACCACGACCAGCACCACCGTCTACAACCTCACGGTCAGCGGCGCCCACACGTACTACGTGGTGGCCGGCGACACGCCAGTGCTCGTCCACAACTGTGACAAGGGATCCGCGGAGAAGCTGCGAAATGCAATGAATGACGCCGGAGATCTGGAGCCGAGCACACCCCACTCTCCACACCACATCGTCGCGGGCAACTCGCCCAAGGCGGCTCCGGCAAGGGCACAGCTCGACCGGTTCGGTATCGGCGTGAACGATGCGGAGAACGGTGTCTGGCTGCCGCGCAGCAGCTCGTCACCCAATCCCACCGGCGCCTCGGTCCACTCCCGGGTCCATACCAACCAGTACTACGATTACGTCAACGACCTCATGGCTGGCGCCAGAAACAGGAACGAAGCTCTGGACGTGATCGGCCATGTCAGAAGGCAGCTCCAAGGCGGCTACTGGCCGTAGGCCCTGATCTGCCCCGTCCCCGCCACGCGATCGTGTGGCGGGGACGGGTGTTTCCCGCTCGTCGGCGTCGCATGACGGAGGTTCGATTGTCCAACAAACGCCAGGTGGACGAGGCGGTCGACATCGCCCGCAGCCTCGTCGACGACGAAATTCGGGCCGGCTCGCCCGTGCCCGCTCTGACAGAGCTGGCCCGAAGGTTCGCGGCGACAGAGTTCGATGTCCCGGAAGACCAGGACGCCGACGGATATCTCTTCCAATACGGGAAGGTCGGCTGGCTCCCGGAGCCTACCTTTGTGGTGAGCATGGTGAGACAGCTGGAAGTCGTTGATTCAGACGGAGAGCACGAGTCTTATTCCCAGGTGCAGTTCGAGTACAGATTCCCGCTGGATCGCGATCTTGAAGTGGAGAGTCACTCGGAATGGTGGTTCCCCGGGGGTGCGACACCTTTCGATGCCTGGTTGAGTTCGGTGTCGAGGTCGCCAATCGGTGACCTCCTGGGGAGCAGACAGCCGCGAGAGTTCGTGGTCTGGGCCGACCAGGCATGACGATCCTCGAATGAACTGCGAGCCCCTGGTCAACGCCATCGCGGCCGCGATGATGTTCCTGGAGGAGTCGGGCGACGATGAAGTCGACCCGGACTCCGCGGTACGCGCCCTGGAGAACATGTCACATGCGCTCCTGCAATACGCGGGACCGGACCGGGAAGACTTCCTGGAGCTGATCGAAAGGGTCGCCGACGGCACGGCGGATGAGCACGACGCGCGTTTCATCCGCGACATACCGCGCATGATCGGCATGGTGGAAAGCTAGCCGCCTCGCGCATTGAGCAGTGCTGGCCGGGTGCCGGCCCGAGATCCTCGGGACGCTCCCGGCCAGCACTGTGTTCGGTCACCGGTCGGGATCTCTCGGGTGCCGAAACTTACGGAACTTGATCGGTAGTCATCCGGCCTGTCTGACTCGTCTGGTGCGCGCCGAGATGCCCTGGTTGGGATGCGTGAAGTCCGGTCGTTCATGAAGCTGAAACATTGACGAAGGCTGTGCGTCCGGCTTAGCGTACGAGGGTCTTCCGGTCTGTCCGCCCCGAAAGTTTCGGCATCGAGCTGATGTGTGCGGCTGCCCGACGCCCCTCAAAGGAGTGATCTTGAGAAAGGCATACCGTGTCGCCGTGGCCGTCCTCGCCACCTCGGCACTGATCGGCCCCGGCATCCAGCCGGCGCAGGCAAGTACGAAGGCAACCGCCGGCTCGTCCGTCGTGGACCGTCACCCCGGCAAGTGGAATGTGCCGCTGCGCTGGGCGGCGCCGCGTGACCTGCGCATCGGGACCGCGGTCGCCGGTGGCGGTCACCACCTCGAGCAGGACTACCCGGACCCGTTCACTTTCGACAAGCCGTACCGGAAGGTCCTGGCCCGGGAATTCAACTCGGTCTCTCCCGAGAACCAGATGAAGTGGGAGTTCATCCACCCCGAGCGCCGCAAGTACAACTTCGGCCCGGCCGACGCGATCGTGAAGTTCGCGCGGCAGCACGGCCAGGTCGTCCGCGGCCACACGCTGCTCTGGCACAGCCAGAACCCGGCGTGGCTGGCGGAGGGCGAGTTCACCAAGGCGGAGCTGCGCGCGATCCTCAAGGACCACATCACCACGGTGGTCGGCCGCTACCGCGGCAAGATCCAGCAGTGGGACGTCGCCAACGAGATCTTCAACGAGAACGGCGAGTACCGCCAGGAGAACATCTTCATCCGCGAACTCGGCCCGGGCATCGTGGCCGACGCCTTCCGCTGGGCGCACCGGGCCGACCCCAAGGCCCAGCTGTTCCTGAACGACTACGGCGTGGAATGGCCGGGCGTGAAGGTCGACGCGTACGAGGCGCTGGCCAAGCAGCTGCTGGCCGACCGCGTGCCGCTGCACGGCTTCGCATCCCAGGCCCATTTGAGTACGCGGTACGGCGCGCCGGACCAGCTGCAGGGTGTGCTGCAGCGCTTCGACAACCTCGGTCTGCACACGGCGATCACCGAGCTCGACGTGCGCATGGACCTGCCTGAGGGCGGCGTGCCGACTGCCGAGCAGTTGCAGACGCAGGCCGCGTACTACAAGACCGTTCTGGACGCTTGTCTGGCTGTTGAGGACTGCAACTCGTTCACCATCTGGGGCTTCACCGACAAGTACTCGTGGGTGCCGGTGTTCTTCCCCTCGGAAGGGGCCGCCACGGTGATGGGCGACAACTTCGAGCGTAAGCCGGCGTATTACACGCTCCGCGACACTTTGGCCGCGGCGCGCCGGAAGCGCTGAGATTGATACGGGGGAGGCGGCAGCACTTCGGTGCTGCCGCCTTCGCGTTTCCCGGACAGGTCAGGCTGGGGCGGGGACCTGCCACAGGGCGCTGACCGGCATGGCGCGGAGCTTGTCTCCGAACGGCAGCGTGGAAGTGCCGGTGTAGAGGACGATGCCGGCGATGAAATCGTCGCCGAGGCGGTCGGCCAGCCGGCGTAGCCCGCGGAAGTCGTCGAGACCGACGGAGGTGGCGGCTTTGACCTCGATGCCGACGACCTGGCCGGATCTGTTTTCGAGAACGGCGTCGACTTCGTACTTGTTCTGGTCGCGGTAGTGCGAGAGGTCGGCTTGCTGTTCGGACCACGTGAGCTGGCGGGAAAGCTCGGAGAGAACGAACGATTCGAGCAGCGGGCCGAACGGTGCTCCCGGCCTGAGCAGAGCACGGGCATCAGTGGCGACTTCATTGGCGGCGATGCCCGAGTCGACGAAGACCAGTTTGGCGGCTGCGGTCGCTCGGGTGCCGAGATTGCGCGACCAGCCCGGGATCCGCTTGACCAGGAAGATCTCCTCCAACGCCCGAAGGTAGCGGGCCACCGTCGGCCGGCTCAGCCCGAGCGCGGACTCCAAGGAGTTGGCGGCGATGATGGTCGCGGATCTAGCGGCGAGCAGGCGTACCAGTTTGCGCAACTCGCCCTTGTGCTGAATGTCGGACAGCTGCCGGACATCGCGGTCGATGAGAGCTTGAACGTACGCATCGAAGAACCGCTGCCGGCGGCGCGCGTCGTCTCGGGTTGTCGCTTCGGGGAGACCGCCCCGGACGATTCTGGCCGCGTAGTCGGCTCGGGTCACCGTCGATTCGTGTCGCAGGCTGGGGCCGAGCGCGAAGATGGCATCGATGAAGCCGTCTGGCTCGTTGTCGATCTCGCCCTGGGAGAACGGCCAAAGTTCGACGGTTTCCATCCGGCCGGGCAACGCGTCGGGGGCGGCGACCATGCCGAACAGGCGAGACGAGCCGGTGAGCAAGTAGCGGCCGGGGCGGGGGTCTTCGTCGACGGCGGCTTTGATCGCCAGCAGGAGCTCTGGGGCGCGTTGGATCTCGTCGATGACCAGCAGTTCCGGGGAATCGACGAATCCGACCGGGTCGGCGGTTGCGGCGGCTCGGTCCTGGGAGCGGTCTAGGTCGCGGCGCTCGGCGAGGCGATCGCCGGCGACTATGCGTACGAGGGTGCTCTTGCCGGCTTGGCGGGCTCCGCTGATGAGCACGACACGGGTGTCAGCGAGGGCGGCGTCCACCTGTCCAGCGACGCGACGGGGGACGAGGTGCGGTGTGGGCACACCTCATGCTACCTGCGAAGTTTCGATTCGCGGAGCGACTCACTTTCGATCTGCGGCACCTCTCATGTTCGAAATGCGGGCACCGCAGCGTTCGACCCGCGACTGGAGGAGGTACTGGAGTCTCTGCCGCGCCACGACGCGCTCGTCCTCCTGGGGCGCGAATGCTCCTGCTTCTGGCGGGCGCGTAGCCCACGGAAAGCCATGCGCCGGGCACCTCGAATCTCTGCCGCACGAAGCCGCGTGCCACGACAGCCCGACGCGTTAGGCGGGCAGTTCGCGGCTGGGGAAGTACAGTCTTCCCAGCCGCGAACGTGAGGAGCCCACACCGTGCCTCGCTATCCATGGCACGGACTGCCGCCTGCCGTCAGAGCAGAAGTCGAGAACCACACCGGCCCGATAGCCCGAGTGACACCGGTCGAGACAGGGGTGATCTCCGACGTTGCGGTCATTCTGGGAACCAGCACCGGCCGCTTCTTCTGTAAGGGCGCCGCTGCCGACAATCCCAAAGGCTGGATGCACCGCAACGAGGCCCGCATAAACGCCTACCTCCCGCCGCCTATGCCTAAGTTGCTCTGGCAGGTGGAACGCAACGGCTGGCTACTGCTTGGATTTGAGTACGTGGCCGGCCGGCATCCCGACCTGGCTCAAGGCTCGTCCGATCTGCCGGCAATGGCCGCTGCCTTGAGCGCGATGGCGACCGTGCTCACGCCGTGCCCCGCAGTCCGAGTGCAGCCGGCCACCGTCCGATGGGCCGATCACATTCCAGCCGAAATGGTTGACGGCAACACGTTGGTCCACACCGATGTCACCCCGTACAACTTCCTCCTTCATGACGACGGCGTAACCCTCGTGGACTGGTCGATGCCCTGCCGAGGAGCCGCGTGGATCGACACCGCTCTTATGGTCATTCGGCTGGTGCGCGCCGGTCACAGCCCGGAGCAAGCCGAGGCCTGGGCCGGCACGATTCCCGTGTGGTCAGCCGCTCGTCGCGAGGCCGTCGATGCTTTCGCCGCCGGCATTGCCCTCCTGAGCCGCGAACGCGAACGGCAACGCCCGTCCGCCAGTCATCTCGGCCCACTCGCTGACGCCGCCGCTCATTGGAGCCGCCACCGGTCGAAGCCACGCGCCGGGGCACCGCGTGCGTGAGGTATCCCGCGACGCCGCCGCAGGAATCGCACCCGCGGTACCGGTGCACGAACACGTTCCCGAAGGTCAAGTCGACTCGTGCGGTCACCCGACGTCAGCGGTGGTGTCCGACCGAACTGACCAGCATTCGAACCGCGTTTGCTCGAGATGTGCCCGACGTGTGTTCCGACCAGCGACGGGACCACTCCCACAACCCCGGCGGCACTGGCTGGCGGCACCGGGGACGCCTGGGCACTCCTGCGTCTTTGCTGGTAGGTAGGATGTTGGCCGCAGGCCCTCGTAGCTCAGGGGATAGAGCATCGGTTTCCTAAACCGTGTGTCGTAGGTTCGATTCCTACCGGGGGCACCACACACAGTCAGGCGCTGGCCGTCTCGGTCATGCTCAGCAGCTGCAACTTCTCAAACCCTTCACTACCCCGAGGCGCCGTCAGCACCAGCAGACACTGCGACTGGTCCTCCGTAAACAACGCCTGGCAGTCCAGCTCAATCTCCCCAACCACAGGATGAACCAGCACCTTGTGATCCCCGAACCGCCGGGTCACCTCATGCCGCTCCCACAGCTCCGCGAACTCCGCACTAACCCCCTGCAGCGCCCGCAGCAGCTCCCCAGCCCGGGACCGCGCCCCCATAGCCCCGTACGCAGCCCGCAGATTGGCCACCTGAGCCCGGCTCTGCCGATCCCGGTCCTCAGCCGGATACCGAAGCCGCTCAGCCGGATCCGTGAACCACCGATAGATCTCACTCCGAGCCAACCCCGTAAACCCCGATACATCCCCGAGCAGCGCAGCAGCCATGGCGTTCTGGACGAGACGCTCGCCCAGGCTCGACAGAACCAAAGCAGGGGTGTCGTCGAGGCGTTCCAACACTCGCATCAGCGCGGGCGCCACCTGGGTCGCCGCGGTCGCCGGGGCCGGGGCGTTGTGGCCGGCCACCCGGTACAGGTAGTCACGTTCTTCGTTGCTCAGCCGCAGCGCCCGGGCCAGCGACCCCAGCATCTGCTCGCTCGGTTGCGGTCCGCGCTGCTGCTCCAGCCGCGTGTAGTAATCGGTCGACATCGCTGCCACGGATGCCACCTCTTCGCGGCGCAGTCCGGCCGTGCGGCGGCGCAGGCCGGCGGGTAGACCAAGGTCGCTCGGCTGCAGGGATGCGCGGCGGCGGCGCAGGAAGTCGGCGAGTGCGGCACGGTCCACCTACCCAGTATCGTCGCCCCGCGCGGCGCATCCAGGGACTTCTGATCCCCCGATGACGGATCTCTGCCGCCGGCCCGGCCGGCTGCCCAGACTTCTCGGCATGAACATCTCCGGAAACACCATCTTCATCCCCGGCTCGACCAGCGGCATCGGCCTTGCCCTGGCCCTCGCGCTGCAGGCCCGCGGCAACACCGTCATTGTCGGCGGGCGGCGCGGTGACCTGCTGGAACAGATCGCCCGGGAACATCCCGGGCTCGACACCGTACGGATCGACACCGCCGACCCGGCCAGCATCGACGCCGCCGCGCAGCAGGTGCTCAGCCGCCACCCCGACCTCAATGTGATCGTCACGATGGCCGGGATCATGCGGGTCGAGGACTGGCACACCCCGTCCTCCTTCCTCGCCTCCGCCGAGGCGACCATCACCACCAACGTCCTCGGCCCGATCCGGCTCATCGGCGCGTTCATCGACCACCTGCAGAAGCAGCCCGACGCGACGATCGTGTCCGTCTCCTCCGGCCTGGCGTTCGTGCCGCTCCGGGTCACGCCGAGCTACAACGCCTCCAAGGCCGCGATCCACATGCTCAGCGAGTCGCTGCGGCTGCAGCTCGCCGACACGTCCGTCAAGGTCGTCGAGTTGGTCCCGCCTTCGGTGCGGACCGCGCTGCTGCCGGGCCAGGAGACCAGTGACTTCGCGATGCCGCTCGACGAGTACGTGTCGGAGGTCGTGTCCCTGCTCCAGGACCAGCCCGAAGCCAAGGAGATCCAGGTCGACCGGGTCAAGTTCCTCCGGTACGCCGAGGTGCGCGGCGAGTACGACCAGGTCGTCCAGACAGTGAACGCCGCCGACCCGCACGGGAAGTGACGACATGAGCAGCCAGACTGTCCTGATCACGGGCGCGTCCAGCGGATTCGGTGCGTTGGCGGCGCGGGCCCTGGCCCGCGCCGGGCACATCGCGTACGCGGGCATCCGCGACCCGAACGGCCGCAACGCCCCCGCCGTGGCCGACGCAGCCGAATACGCCGCCCAGCACGGCGTGGATCTTCGCACCGTGGACCTCGACGTCACCGCCGACGAGTCCGTCCAGGCAGCCGCCCGGACGATCGGCCGGCTCGACGTGGTCGTGCACAACGCCGGGCACATGGTCACCGGACCGGCGGAGGCTTTCACCCCCGAACAGCTCGCGGCCCTGTACGACGTCAACGTGCTCGGCGCCCAGCGAGTGAACCGCGCAGTGCTTCCGCAACTGCGGGCGCAGGGTCACGGCCTGCTCGTGTGGGTGGGCAGCACCAGCACCCGCGGTGGCACCCCGCCCTATCTCGGCCCGTACTTCGCGGCCAAGGCCGCCATGGATGCCCTGGCCGTCAGCTACGCCGGTGAACTGGCCCGCTTCGGCATCGAGACCTCCATCGTGGTGCCGGGCGCCTTCACCTCCGGCACCAACCACTTCGCGCACGCCGGCAGCCCGGCCGACACCGCGACCGTGGCCGCCTACGAGAAGAAGTACGCCGGTCTCATGGACCACGTCGGCGAGGCCCTGGCCGCGCTCACCCCGCCGACCGCCGACGTCAGCCAGGTGGCCGAAGCCATCACGACGATCGTCGGCACGCCGCACGGACAGCGCCCGTTCCGGGTGCACATCGATCCCAGCGACGACGGCAGCGAGGTCGTCAGCGCGGTCGCCGACCGTATTCGCAGCGAGTTCCTGCGCCGCATCGGCCTGGCCGACCTGCTGACGCCGGCCACCGCCGGCTGACCGCGGGACCCGTCAAAGACGACGGGACCTGCTGACGCCGGCCGCCGCCAGCTGACCGCAAGGCCCGCCACGACCGCAAAGAACTGACCGCGGGGCCGGCCAGGACCACAAAGAAACGGTACGCAGGAAGCATCGCTAGCCTCAACCACCATGAACGACTGCCAGGCCGCCGTGCCCGTCGAGTGTGATTCATGTGACGGGCCGGCGGCCGGGCAGGTCTACGAGACGATCATCGACGGTCGCCTGCACTGGGTGCTGACCCATGAGTGCGGGGACAGTTTCGTCGAGGCGATGGGCTGGGACGAGACACCCGACGACTTGCGGCAGGCCTTGCTGGATCAGTGCGGCACGTATCGGCTCCGGTTGTCACGTGAGATCACCGGGGTCGCGGTGATGCGGGTCCTGCGGGCGAGTGGAATGTCTCTGGCCGCCGTACCGGAAGCGCTTGCTGCCCTGACCGGGCCCGGGCGGCCCGGCACCGAGATGGAGCTGCAGCTCCTGGCCGGCCGGCTGCGGGCGGCGGGCGCATCGGCCACGGTGGAACGGGATCGGGATGCCACGGACGGTTAGGGTTGTGGGCGCAGGCCGCAACCCGGTGCTCATGCCGTACGTTCACTGACCGTCCGTTCCCGTTCCGAGCCAGGGCGAGGGCCTCGTATGAATGTGATCGATCTGGACCGGCCGGCCGTCGTACCCCCTGCTCCCCGGCGCAAGCCGCGCCTGCTTGTCGCCTCCGCGCTGGTGATCGGCGCCGTTCTCGGCGCCTGCGCCACGTACGGCTGGTCCGTGCACCGGCAGACCGGGGCCCGGGAGCGGCAGGTCGCCGTTTTTGTCTTCGCCGAGGCCAGTCCGTTCGTCGACGGATTGCCCGCGGATACCGTCGTCTCCGGCGGCCGGGTCGCGACCGTCACGCTCACCCGGCGGGTGACGCTCGTCAACGCCGGTCCGCTGCCGATCGACATTCGCGACCTCTTCGCGTCGCGGCCGGGCGTCAGCGTCCGCGGGGTCAACAAGGAGCGCTGGGTCGAGCCCGGCGCGACGGTGCTGGCCGACGCCGACGTGCAGGTCGACTGTGCACACGGGCTGCCGCTCGGCCGGCTCCCGGTCACGCTGTCGGTGCGGACCTTCGACGACGAGGCCCGCGAGGCCCGCCCCCGCGACGGCTTCGACGGCACCCCCTGGAGCGAACAGGCCGAGGTCGCCTGCGCCAGCTGACCAAGCCGGCCGGGAGCAAGCCGGCCGATGCGAGAGCTAGATCTCGAACGAGCGCCGGCAGTGGGGGAGCAGCGCCCGCAGCACCATGCTCTCGCCGCGCCACACCAGCGCGAGCATCGCCGGCAGCTCGACGTCCTCGATCGGCACCGAGCGGACCCCCTCGTGCTCGGCCGTCATCGACGCGCTGAGGATCGCCACGCCCAGGCCGCGGGCGGCCAGGTCCAGGATCGCGCCCGGCGCGGTCGCCTGCAGCGCCACCGCCGGGCGGATCCCGGCGGCCGCGCAGGCCTGGTCGAGCACGCCGCGGACCCCGGTGCCCACCGGCAGGCAGATCAACGGGTACGCCGTCAGCCGGCGCAGCGGCACCGTCTCCCGCTCGGCCAGCGCATGACCCGGCGCCACGGCGGCAACCAGTCCTTCGCTGACGATGGTCATCGACTCCAGCCCGTCCGGCATGCCGCCCGCCACCGCGGCCAGCGCGATGTCGAGGCGGCCCGCGCGCACGTTCTCCAGCAGCGCGTCCGAGTTGTCCTCGCTCAGCGCGATCGTGATCCGGGGGTGCCGGCGGTGGAACGAGGCCAGCGCGTCGAACAGGGGCGTCACCGTGCAGCCGGTGACCATGCCGATCCGCAGCTGGCCGCGGACCAGGCCGTTCACCTCGTCGCAGGCGGTGCGGATGGCCTGGGCCGCCGCCAGCGCGGTGCGGGCGTGCGGGAGCGCCGCGGCTCCGGCCGGGGTGAGGCGGACCATGCGGGCGGAGCGGTCGAAGAGGTCGGCCCCGAGCTCGCGTTCGAACTGGCGGATCTGGGCGCTGACGCCGGACTGGGTGATGTGCACGCGGTCCGCCGCGCGGGTGAAGTTGGCCTCCTCGGCCACCGCCACGAAGTATTCGAGCTGCCGGAGATCCATGAGCGCAGATACTAGCTACGACAAGAACTATCTGTTGGACTTGTCACTCCCGCGTGTCAAGACTAGTCGCATGACCGACCGCGAGAAAGCCACCAGGCCCGAGGATCTCACCCGGTTGTTCGTCGAGCGCGCGAACGCCAAGGACGCCGAGGGCATCGCCCTGCTCTATGAGCAGGACGCCGTCATGGCCTACCCGCCCGGGCAGCAGACCGTCGGGCGGGAGGCCATCCGCAAGCTGTGGGAGCAGGCTTTGCCGCACATGCCGGCCTTCGAGCAGGAGCCGCCGCTGCCCACGCTGATCAGTGGCGACCTGGCCCTGACCTCGACCCCGCCCAAGGACGGCTCGGGCGCCCGCGCCCAGGTGGTCCGCCGGCAGAGCGACGGCACCTGGTTGCGGGTGCTGGACCAGCCCGAGTTCGTCTCCCCGGAGAGTGCCTAGAGCTTGGCGAGGATCGCCTGGCCGGCCGCCTCGGCGGAGGCCGGGTTCTGCGCGGTGATCAGGTTGCCGTCGACGACCACGTGCGACGCCCACGCCGGGGCGGACTCGAAGACGGCGCCGCCGGCGCGCAGCCGGGTCTCCAGCAGCCACGGCGCGTTGTCGGCCAGGCCGGCCTGCTTCTCCTCCTCGTCGGTGAACGCGGTCAGCTTGCGGCCCTTGAAGAGCCAGTTGCCCTCCGCGTCACCGGCGGCCAGGAAGGCGGCCGGGCCGTGGCACAGCGAGGCGACGACCTTGCTGTCGTCCGGCAGCATCGCGGCCAGGATGCGGGCCACGTCCGGGTTGACCGCCAGGTCCTGCATCGGGCCGTGCCCGCCCGGGATGAAGACCGCGTCGTAGCCGGCCGGGTCGACGTCCTCGAGCCGGGCCGGCGACTCCAGCAGGTCCTTGACGGTGTCCAGGTAGGCCCGCAGCTCCGGGCCGGACTCGTCACCCAGGCTCGCCTCGTCGGCGACCGGGACGCGGGCACCTGGCGTCGCGATGGTGACGTCGTGGCCGGCCTCGATCAGCAGACGGTACGGCGTGACGAACTCCTCCGCCCAGTATCCGGTCGGGTGCTGGGTGCCGTCCTTGAGACTCCACACCCGGGCACCGGAGAGCACCAGCAGGACAGATGACATCAGAACCTCCACGAGTCGACTTCTGCCGCCACCGTACGCCGGACGGTCCTCACCATCCAGGCGGCGATGCCCCAAGAGTTAGCACCGTCTCTTTTTTGCCTCTAACGGGACCGCTACGCTGGGGGCATGCAGGAGGACGTCTGCACCCCCGCGGTGTGCACCAACAGCGACCTCATCGTGGGCTTCGCCAACAGCGGCGACGAGCTGACCGCCTGGCTGACGCGGTATGCGGGCGAGCCCACGATCGACGAGGCCGACGTTGTCGCCGGCCGTGATCTGCGGGCCGCCCTGCTGACTTTGCTGCGGGCGCACTCGGGCTGCGCGGCGGAGGGTGAGGTGTCCGAGGCCCAGGGCTATCTGGAGCGCATCGCCGCCCGCTATCCGCTGGTCCCGCGGATCAGTGCCGTCGGCTGCACGCTGGTGCCGGCCCAGACCGGGGTGCTCGGGGTCTTCGGCGCGGTGCTCGCGGCGGTCACCAACCTGGCCTACCAGGGCGGCTGGCCGCGGGTGAAAGTCTGCAAGAACATCGGGTGCCACGAGGCTTTCTTTGACAAGACGCGGAATTCCTCGGGGCTCTACTGCAGCCCGGCCTGCAGTTCCCAGGTCTCGATGCGGGCCTACCGGAGCCGGCAGCGCAACGCCTGAGAACGGGCTGGCCTACCGGAAGCGCAGTGCAGAGCCTGAGAACGCGGGGCATGTGAAGCCGCCAGGTCGCCGGGGGTCGCGCGTCGCTGAGTCGTACGCCTCATGTGCGAGCAGCTGACCACCCGGTTCGCCGCTGTACTGACCGCAGAACCTGCGGGTTTCGGGCGACCGGTGAGCCCGCCTGGCGACTCGGGCGTCAGCGTACACGGGTGGTGCGAACCGCCGGCCGGACCAGATTCCCGTGCGGCTGCGGGGAAACGGATTCGTGCTACCGTGAGTGTGTTCCCGTTTCGAATCCGTTGACGTTTTCCGCGCCCGATGGGTATACGCACCCGTCTGGCGCTTTTTTCGTTTTCGCCGACGTCGCGACACTCCTCCAGACGGGCCAGAAAATGATCATCCAGAAGAGCGCCATCATCGCCAAGCTCCGCGAACGCGGCCAGAACGCCCGGGCCGACTGGGTCGACCGGGAGCTGCCCGACGACGTGGACCCGTTCCTGCACAGCGGACTGCTGTCCACCCTGCACCTCGACCTCAAAGAGCTCGAGAGCCCGCCCGCGTCCACCTCATAAAGCATCGGATCGGTCAATGAACTCCACTGACAACAACGACGCCGACCTGTTCCTCGCCCCGGCCGGAAGCGCCGCGCCGCAGGACAAGTCGGAGGTAGCCGACAACAGCGCCGAGGCGATGACGCGGCTGCGTGATCCGTTCGCGGTCGAGGGCGCCGAGCCCACCAAGCCCGGCGAGCGTCAGGCCACCGCCGAGGCGCACTAGGCGTTCGGAAGGGTCGGCCATGGCTGCGGCGCGGATGATGTTCGCGGCCACTGCGGGGACCACGGTCCTTACGGTGGCGACTGTGAATTCCGGGCCGGTGACGGTCCTGCACGCCGCCGGCGACCTGGACATGGACACAGCCGGCCTGCTCATCCGGCACGTCGACCGGGTCGTCACCGCTTGCGCGCCCCGGGTGCTGATCATCGATCTGGCCGATCTCGGCTTCCTCGGCGCGGCCGGCGTCTCGGCGCTGCTCGACGGCGGTGACCGGGTGGGCCGCGGCGGTGGACGGCTACGGCTGCGCCGGCTGTCCCGACCGGCCCGCCTGGCCCTGTGGGCCAGCCACACCCTGGACCTGTTCGAGGTCGAGGACGGGCCGGCGATGGGCACGGACTGCCGGTCCGGACGAACGATGGCAGACTGACCCGGTGCAACGCCGGTGCCCGGGGTTGTCCGGTCGGCGCCCAGGACTGTCCCGCCCACCGTCTGCCGCTGGTCCGCTGGATTGACGTTGCCACCTTCCCCCGCTCGGGACGACTCCGCTCCGGAGGACTCCGCCGGCGGTCGCCTCGCGGTGCTGGACGACGTCCCGGCCACGGGTTCGGCCTGCGGGGTGGGGCGCCGGTTCGTGGCCGGCACGCTGCGTGGCTGGGGTGTCCCCGAGGAGCTCGTCGAGATCTCGATGCTGATCACCAGTGAGCTGGTCGCGAACGCGGTCAACCACGCCCCGCCACCCGGATACCTGCAGGTCCGGGCGGACGCCGAGCGGATCCGCATCGAGGTCAGCGACACCGGCGACGCCGAGCCCCGGATGGTCCGGCCGGGTGAGGGCGTGGCCGGCGGCCGGGGGCTGCTGCTCGTCGACCGGCTCGCCGCCCGCTGGGGTTGGGAAGTCCGGCCGCCGGGAAAAGTGGTGTGGTGCGAGGTGAGCCTCCCGGCCGCCTCCCGGCAAATGTAGGCTGCGATTCGTGGGTGATTCGGAAGCTCCGGATGACCGGCAGAGGGCCAGGGCTGCGAGCTTGGACGAGTGGGAGCGCCGTCTCGACGCACGCGAGAAGGCGGCGGACGAGCGTGACCGGCGTGCCGACCAGCGCGAGCGGGACGCTGACCGGCGCGAGCTGGACGCCGACGCACGGGAGGTCGAGGCCACCGAGCGCGAGCGCAAGCTCGACGACGAGGCCGAGCACCAGGCCGAGCGGACGGTGGACCCGATCGGGCGGTTCCGGGACGCGATCGAGCGCACCTCGGCCAAGACCGACCGCAGCAACGAGTTCCTGCAACGCTCCCGCGCGGCGGTCCAGCGCGGCGTCGACCGCATCGACCGGGTCCGCCTGGAGACCTCCCGATCGGCCGAGGAACGGGCCGACAGCGAGCCCGAGACCGCCGGCGACTGACGGCGCCGGTCAGCGCACCTCGATCTCCAGCAGCGAGTAGCCGTAGTCGGTCGAGCGCGCGGTGCCGTACATGCGGATCAGCCGGGCCGGAAGCTTCGGAACCTGCACGGTCACGTCTCCGCCCGCGCTGTCGGTGGTGTTGAAGACCTGCTTCCACTTCCGGCCGTCGGTCGACAACTCCACCCGGTACGCGGTGGCGTGCGCGTTCTCCCAGCGCAGCAGCACCTCACTGATCTCCCAGCTCTTGCCGAGGTCCACCGTGAGCCACTGCGGGTCGCTGAAACCACTGCTCCACCGGGTCGTGGTGTCGTTGTCGATCGCGTACGCGGCTCCCCACGACGATCGCTCGACGCTGGAGGCCGTGGCCCGCGAGCCGAGAGCCAGGTTGCGGCCGGTGGTGTTGACCGCGGCCGTGGGCTTCCCGGCCGGCTTGGCCGAGCGGCTCGCGGCGGGCGATCCGCCGGAGGAGGCCGGCCCACCGGACGAGGCCGAACCGGCCGAGGTCGAACCGGCGGAGGCGGCCGATCCGGTGGACGCCGTGTCGCTGCCGACCCCGGCGGACGCATCCGCGCCCGGTGCGGTGATCCGCATGGTGGGAGCAACGGCCGGCGGGAGCACGGGCGCGGCCTGCGGTGCCGGTGGATCGGCG
>NZ_JBEZGQ010000035.1:0-20299 GCF_040650095.1 Actinoplanes sp. NPDC048791
GGCAGCGTCAAGGTCGTCAAGCCGGCCAAGCCGGCCCGGGCCGCCGCCGCGGCGGCCGGTCTCAACGACCAGGTCGCCCTGCGCGCGCTGGTCATCGGCACCGACGCCAACGACTTCGGCGTCGCCACCTGGAAGACCACATTGGACCGCGTCGGCGCTTCCTACGACGTGCTCTACGACGCCACCACGCCGCTGACCACCGGCACCCTCGTGCGCCCCGACGGCGTCGGCCGCTACAACGCCATCCTGCTCACCAACAGCATGCAGGTGTACGAGTCCAACGGCAGCTACCTCAGCGGCCTCGACCCCGCGGAGTGGAACATCCTCTGGGCCTACGAGCGCAACTTCGGGGTCCGCCAGGCCGCCCTCTACACGAGCTACGGCACCTGGCCCGAGAACTACTGCCTCACCTCCAACGGTGAGACCGGCGTCGGCAGCACCCCGATCAACCTGTCGCTCACCGCGACCGGCGCGGGCGTCTTCGACTACCTGAAGAGCACCGCCCAGATCCCGCTGGTGCAGTCGTACGTCTACCGCACCTCGATCACCCCGGGCTGCGGCGCCGAGGCCACCATCACCAACGGCTCGGACGTGCTCGGCGTGCGCACCACCTCCACCGACGGTCGCGAGCGGCTGGCGCTGACGTTCACCTCGAACCAGTACCTGACGCACTCCGACCTGCTGGTCTACGGCATGGTGCGGTGGGCCAGCAAGGGCATGTTCCTCGGTGAGCAGCGCCACCACCTCAACGTCGACATCGACGACTGGTTCAACACCTCGGACCACTACTACCCGGACGGCCACGTCGAGTACACGCCGGGCTTCCAGGTCACCGGGCACGACACCGTCAACCTCGACAGCCGGCAGACCGCGCTGCGCGCCGCGCACCCGCAGGCCGCCGACTTCAAGCTCAACATCGCGTTCAACGGCGCCGACATCGACCCGTTCGCCGGCAACGCGTGCAGCCCCAACGGCGGCATCGCCGAGCTGACCGCGACCACCAAGTGCCTCAAGGACAAGTTCCGCTGGGTCAACCACACCCTGAACCACCCGGAGCTGAACAACACCAGTTACGCCACGTCGTACCAGGAGATCAACGACAACCGGGCCGCCGGCAACGCGATCGGCCTGACCTCCCCCGACAGCGTGCTCAAGACGCCGGAGTATTCGGGCCTGGGCGTCTACAACCCCAACCCGAACGACGACACCAGCCCGCCGGTCGACCACGGCCTCACCGGCTCCAACCCGGAGCTGCTGCGGGCGGCCAAGGACCTCAACGTCAAGTACCTGCACGGCAACATGTCGTTCGCCAGCCACGTGCCGGCCAACCTCAACGCCGCCAAGGTGCACCCGATGGAGCCGAGCATCTCGGTGGTGCCGGACTGGCCGACGAACGTCGCCTACTTCGTCACCACGCCGCAGGAGGAGACCGCGTTCTACAACTCCTTCTACGGTCCGAACGGGCGCTTCCCGTACTGGCCCACGAACCTGACCTACGAGCAGATCATCGACTACGAGGCCGGCGTGGCCCTCGGGCACGTGTCCTCCGGCGCGATCTACTCGCACACCTTCCACATCGGCAACGTCCGGGACTACGGCGCCGGCAAGACGCTGCTCACGGACTGGATCGACGCCGTGATGACCAAGTACGAGGCGTTCTACTCCGTACCGCTGCTCAACCAGGACTGGCCGACGCTGGCGGCGTACACCTCGACCCGGACCGCGCACTTCGCGCAGCTCGGCGCCGGCGTGGACCCCGTCTACGACCGGTCCACCGGCAACATCACGGTCACCTCGCCGGCCGCCGGCACCGTGCAGATCAGCGGCGCCCAGGGCACCGGGGCCAGCACGTACGGCACCGATGTGACGACGACGCTCGCCCTCGCGGCGAACACCGCCGTCACGGTCACCGCAGTCCCGCACCTGTGACGAGCAGGACCTGGTAGAGGGGGGCCGGTGAAGATCGCGCTGGTGTCGGAGGGCACCTACCCGTACGCGATGGGTGGCGTCAGCGTGTGGTGCGAGCAGCTCATCAAGGGCATGCCCGACTACCGCTGGGATGTCGTCGCGCTCACCGTCGACGGCGCCGAGCAGTCCGTCTTCCCGGCCCCCACCAACCTCGGCCAGGTCCATTCGATCCCGCTGTGGGGTGCGCGGCCGCCCGGCCGCCGCTCCCGGCGGGGTCCGGGCCGCCGGCCCGGAGCCACCTTCACCGAGTCGTACGAGGTGTTCCTGCGGGCGCTGGTGACCCCGCTGGAGGCCACCCGTTCCGAGCAGAGCGCCGTCAGCCGCAGCATGTTCCTGCTCGCCCTGCGCGGCATGTTCGAGTACGCCAGCGACGGCGGCGACCTGAGCGGGGCACTGCTGTCCAACGAAGCCCTGACGATGATGCTCGACGCGTGGCGCGACCTGCGCGTCGACGAGATCGGGCCGGCGCCCACGGTGGCCGACGCCGTGGAGGCGGCCTGGCTCATCGAGCACATGCTGCGCCCCCTGAGCGCCACCCCGGTCGAGGCCGACATCGTGCACGCCTCCATGAACGGGCTGGCCACGCTGGTCGGCATGACCGCCAAGTGGAAGCACGGCACCCCGCTGGTCATGTCCGAGCACGGCATCTACCTGCGCGAGCGCTACATCGCGCACCTGCACGACGACGCGTCGCATCCGGTACGGGTGCTGGTGCTCAGCTTCTTCCGGCAACTGGCCGGCGCCGCGTACCTGATCACCGACGTGCTGGCCCCGCACTCCATGTACAACCGGCGCTGGCAGCTGCACAACGGCGCCGACCCGGAACGCATGTGGACCATGTACAACGGCGTCGAGCCGGAGGAGTTCCCGGCCGCCACCAGCGAGCCCGAGCTGCCCACGATCTCGTACATGGGCCGGGTCGACCCGCTCAAGGACCTGCACACGCTGATCCGGGCGTTCGCGCTGGTCCGGGCCGAGATCCCGGAGGCCCGGCTGCGCATCTTCGGCGGCACCCCGGCGGTCAACCGGATCTATCACGAGAGCTGCGAGCGGCTCATCGAGGAGCTCGGCCTCACCGGCGCCGCGGTGCTGGAGGGCCGGGTCGGCAATGCCGTCGACGCGTACCACGCGGGCAGCATCGTCGCGCTGACCAGCATCTCCGAGGGCTTCCCGTACACGGTGGTGGAGGCCATGGCGTGCGGGCGCCCGACCGTGTGCACCAATGTCGGCGGGGTCGCGGAAGCGGTGGGGGACACCGGCTTCGTCGTCCCGCCCCGCGACTACGCGGCCGTGGCCGAGGCGTGCGTCAAACTGTTGCGCGACAACGAGATGCGCCGCCGGCTCGGCATCATGGCCCGGGCCCGGGTGCTCGAGCACTTCACCCTGCGGCGCTCGCTGGAGATGTACCGCAACGTCTACGAGGGGCTGGCCACGCCGCTCAAGGCGTCCCCGCCGCCGCGGCACCTGCGCGGTCAGGCCCAGGGCCGGGTGGCCGTCCCGACGCAGCGCGCCGCCGAGCAGCAGCTGCAGCTGGACGGTGAGTCCAGGTGAGTCTGGACAGCGAGCTCGATCCGAACCGGCAGCGGCTCGGCTCGATCATGGCGGCCGCGGCGAAGAACCGCGCCGCCGGGCCGGGCGAGCACACCGTGCTGCTGCCCAAGATCTCCACCGATCCCCTGGACGACCTGGTGGAACGGGTACGCCCCCAGCTCGGTCAGGCGGTCGACTCGCTGCACGTGGCCGCCGCCCTCGAAGCCGACGGGCTGACCGACCGCGGCGCCCGCGTCGAGTACGGCTACCACGACGTCTTCGCCCTGGCCACCGAGGTGTTCCGCCGGCTCGGCCCGCAGCTGCCCAAGCCCCGCGAAGCGACCGCCCGCGACCCCAGGGCCTGGCGGGAGAGCCTGCGGGTGATCGCCCACGGCCCGCTGTACGTGCTGCCGAGCACCGCGTTCCCGGCGGTGCTCGCGATCGTCGGGCGGCGGTCGCTGGTGCTCGGCCTGGTCCTGGCCAGCACGCTGGGCTGGGTGTGGGCCGGTGCCGCCGCGCACGGGGCGTACCGGATGCTCGGTCTCGGCCGGCCCCGCTCCGCCGCCCGGATCCTCACCGTGGCCGCCGGGTCCGCGCCGGTGGCCGCAGCCCTCGCCGGCGCCGCGCTGGACTGGTTCACCGGCGGCGGCCCCGCGCTGATCGCCATGATCACCTGTCAGGTGGCCTACCAGCTCACCAGCACCGTGCTGGTCTTCTACCGCCGGGAACGGTGGCTGGCCCTGGCCATGACGCCGGCGTTCCTGGTCGGCGCGGCCTACCTGGTCCTCGGGTCCGGGCTGAAGCTCTGGTCGGTCGGCGTGGCGGCCGGGTGTGTGCTGGCCGGCTTCCTGATCGCGATGCTGCTCGCCGTGCATCACGGCCGGGTGCCGGCCGTGCGGGAGCCCTCGCTGCGGGTCGCGCTGCGACCGGAGGTGCCGGCGCTGATCGGGGTGAGCGCGTACGGGCTGTGCTCGGCGGCGCTGCTGCTGCACGCCGAGGCGCCGTATCTGCTGGGCCGGCTCGACATCGCCATCGCCGCCGCGCCGCTGATCCTGACCATGGGCGTGGTCGAGTGGCGGGCCGAGCGGTTCCGGCCGCAGGCGGTCGCCCTCGTCCGGCGGGTCGAGCGGCCCCGGGAGTTCGTCCGCGGCGTGTGGCTGCTGCTGGCCCGGGAGGTCGCGATCTGCCTGCTCGCACCCGCGCTCCCGGCGGCGGCGATGCTGGCAGTGCTGTCCCGGGCCGGCCTGTTGTCCGGCGCGGGGGTCGTCATGACGGCGGCCCACGTCGCGCTTGGCGGTGCGTACCTGCTGGCCTTCCTGCTCGCCGGGCGCGAGCGCTTCGGCTGGCTGTGCGCCTCGATGCTCGCCGCGATCACCGTCCACGTCGGCCTGGGCGCCCTGCTCGGCGCCGCGCCGCTGCTGGGCCGCCCCGGCTCCGCGCTCGTGGACACCTCGCTCTACCTGGGCAGCGTGCTGCTGCTCCAGGCGCTCTTTGTGCTCGGCCTGGCCCCGATCCTCGGCCAGGCCCGGCACTACCGGTAGTACCGACACGTGGGGAGGCAGGTCAGCGATGCACGCAGTGATCCTTGCCGGCGGCAAAGGCGTCCGGCTGCGGCCGTACACGACGGCGTTGCCCAAGCCGCTGATGCCGATCGGTGACAACCATTCGATCCTGCAGATCGTGCTGGATCAGCTCGCGTCGTTCGGCTTCACGTCCGTGACGCTGGCGATCAACCATCTCGGCCCGCTGATCCGGGCGTTCGTCGGGGACGGGGCGCGCTGGGGACTGCGCATCGACTACGTCGAGGAGAACGTGCCGCTGTCCACCATCGGGCCGCTGTTCGGCATCAAGCACACGCTGCCCGAGCACTTCCTGGTGATGAACGGCGACATCCTGACCGACCTCGACTACGCCGCGCTGCTCACCGAGCACATGCTCGGCGGGAGCTCGCTGACGGTGGCCACCGCCGCGCAGACCCACAAGATCGATTTCGGGGTGCTGGACGTGGAGGAGGGCCGCATCGTCGGCTTCCGGGAGAAGCCGGTGCTCAGCTATCCGGTGAGCATGGGCGTCTACGGCATGTCCCGCAAGGCGCTCACGCCGTACCCTCCGGGTCTGCCGTTCGGCTTCGACCAGCTGGTGCTCGACCTGCTGGACCGCGGTGACCACCCGGCCACCTACGCCTTCGACGGCTTCTGGCTCGACATCGGCCGGCCCGAGGACTACGACGAGGCCAACCGCACCTGCGACACCCTGCTGCCGATCCTGCTCCCGCGCTCCAAGGAACCCGTATGAGTCAGCGGGTCGTCCTGTTCGGTGCCTCCGGGTTCATCGGCGGGCACGTGCGCGCCGCGCTGGAGGCCGATCCGGAGGTCAGCGCGGTCATCTGCCCCGGCCGCCGGGACCACGACCTGATCGACGGCGACCACCGTGGCCTGGTCCGGGTCATCCTCGACGCCGCACCCACCGCGATCGTCAGCTGCGTCGGCCGCCTCGGCGGCACCGACTCCGAGCTCATCCGGGGCAACACCCTGGTCGCGACCAAACTGCTGGAAGCGGTCGCCGCGGCCCGGCCCGGTGTGCGGCTGGTCCGGCTCGGCTCCGCCGGGGAGTACGGCGTGGTCGCGCACGGGCACGCCGTCACCGAGGACGAGCCGGTGCAGCCGGTGGCCGCGTACGGCGTCAGCCACCTCGCCGGGACCCGGCTGTTCCAGCTCGCCGGGGAGAACGGCCTGGTCGACGCGGTGTCGCTGCGCGTGTTCAACCCGATCGGTCCCGGCATGTCGGCGGAGAACATGCTCGGTCGCGCCGCCGACCGGATCCGGGTGGCGCTGGCGACCGGGGCCGGCGAGATCACCATGGGGCCGCTGTCGGCGTACCGGGACTTCGTCGACGTCCGCGACCTCGCCGCGATGGTCCCGGCCGTGCTGCGCCCGCCGCAGCTGCGGCACCGGGTCTTCAACGTGGGCAGCGGCCGCGCCGTCCGCTCGCGGGCCGCCGTTCAGCTGCTGGCCGAGACGGCCGGCTACCGCGGCGAGATCCGGGAGCAGGGCGCCGGGCCGCAGCGCTCGGCGGCGGTCGACTGGATCCAGGCGGACGTGCGCCGGGCCCGCGAGGAGCTGGGCTGGGCGCCGGGCCGCGACCTGGCCACCTCGATCAAGGACATCTGGGCGGCCGGTGAGGCCGGATGACGCGCCGGCGGCGCGGGATCGTGCTCGCGGCCGTGATCGTGGCGGCGGCGCTGGTGGTGAGCGGCATCCTGGTGACCCGTACCGGGACAGACCGTGCACCGACAGCCGCCGGCTCCCCGACACCCGCCGGCTCTGCGCCGCCGCTTTCCTCGCCGCCGGTCTCCGCGCCGGCCTCCGCCCCCGCGGCCTCCGTGGCACCCCTGCCATTGCCGTCGAAGTCCGGGCCGGGACGGATCTCCAGCTGGGCCTACCAGCTCCAGGGGTACGCCGGGGGACGGCTCGACCACATCGCCGCCGGGCCCTACCAGCTCGCCGTGGTCGACCTGGCCCGCGACGCGCACGCCGACTACTTCCGGGCCGACGAGATCCGCACGGTCAAGCGGGCCGGCAAGCGGGTGCTCGCGTACTTCGAGATCGGCAGCATCGAGGACTTCCGGCCGGAGTATCCGGCGCTGCGCCGCGACGCCGCCGACCTGATCGCCAACGAGTGGACGGACTGGCCGGGCGAGCACTTCGTCCGCTACTGGGACCAACGCTGGTGGGACCGGGTCGTCCGGGGCCGGGTCGACCAGGCCCTGCGGGCCGGCTTCGACGGGGTCTACCTCGACACCCCGCTGGCCTACGAGCAGATCGACCCCGGCTACGCCCAGGGCCGCGACCGGGCGGCGCTGGGCCGCGAGATGGCCGCGCTCATCGCGCGGATCAGCGCGTACGCCAAAGCCCGGCAGCCGGGTTTCCTGATCGTCCCGCAGAACTCGCCCGAGCTGCGCCGCCACCCCGGTTACACGGCGGCGATCGACGGCATCGCGATGGAGGAGCTGTTCTTCCTCGCCACCGACGAGCCGTGCACGCAGGACTGGTGCGCGGAGAACCTCGCCGACACCCGGGCGCTGCGCGACGCGGGCAAGTTCGTGCTCAGCGTCGACTACGCCACCCGGCCCGCCGACATCCGCTCGGCGTGCGGCCGGTACCGCACCGAACGTTTCGCCGGCACGGTCACCGTGCTCGAACTCGACCGGCTCACCCCACCCTGCTCCTGAACCTGCATCGGAAGGAATGGCACATGCCGCCCACAACCATCGGCGTCGTCGGCCTCGGCTACGTCGGGCTGACCCTCACCGCCGCCCTGGCGGACAAGGGCTTCGTCGTGCACGGCTCGGACGTGTCGCCCGGCGTGCTGGAGACGCTGTCGCACGGCCGGTCGCACATCTTCGAGCCGGGCGTCGAGGAGGTGTTCGCCGAGCACATCAACACCCGCATCCACGTCGGCACCGAACTGCCGCCGGACACCGTCGAGGTGGCCGTGATCAGCGTGTCGACGCCGGTCGACGACAACACCCGCCGGCCCAACCTGGCCAACCTGGCCGCCGCCGCCCGCAGTGTCGCGGCCCGCTGCCGCCCCGGCACGCTGGTCGTGGTCCGCAGCACGGTGCCGGTCGGCACCAGCCGCCGGGTCGTCCTGCCCGAGCTGCGCGCGGCCTGGGGTGACGACGTCAAGCTCGTGATGGCCCCCGAACGGACCATCCAGGGCCAAGCGCTGCGTGAGCTCGTCGAGCTGCCCCAGGTGATCGGCGGGCTCGACGAGGCCAGCCTGCGGGCCGGCGTCGAGTTCTTCAGCGGCCTGGCCCGGACCATCGTCGAGGTCTCCGACCTGGAGACCGCCGAGCTGGTCAAGCTGTCCAACAACTGCCACACCGACCTGATCTACTCGTTCGGCAACGAGATCGCGCTGATCGCCGAGCGGCACGGGCTGGACCCGCTGGAGGTCATCCGGGCGGCGAACGCGGACTACCCGCGCCCGGACCTGTCCAAGCCCGGGTACGTGGGCGGCGGGTGCCTCTCCAAGGACCCGTACATCATGATCGACAGTGCCGGCGGCCGGGAGCCGTTCCTGGTCGGACGGGCCCGCGAGCTCAACGAGTTCATGCCGGTGCACGTGGCCGAGACCGTGGTGCGGATGCTCCAGGAGACCCGCGGCGAGACCCGGGGGACGCGGCTGGCCGTGCTCGGCTGGGCGTACAAGGGCTGGCCGCCCACCGACGACATGCGTGGCACCCCGATCGCCGCGATGATGCCGGCCTTCTCCGCCGCCGGGATCACCGTCACCGGCCACGACCCGATGGTCACCGACGACGTCATCCGCCAGTACGGCGGCGAGCCGGTCAGCCTGGACAAGGCGTTCGCCGACGCGGACGCGGTGCTGGTCATCAACGACCACCCGGACTACCGGGCGATCCGGATCCCGGACGTCCTCGGTGAGGCCCGGCCCGCTTTCATTTACGACTCGTGGCGGGTCCTGGACGCCGACGCGGTCACGGCGGCCGGCATCCGCTACGCCGGCCTGGGTTACCTGCCCCGCTTCAACTCCGCGGTGACGGCCAACCCGGCTCCGGTCAACTCGGCGGTGACGGCATGAGGGCTCTGCTGCTGGGCGGGGCGGGCTTCATCGGTCTGCACCTGGCGCGCCGGCTCGTCGCCGAGGGCCACGAGGTCACCATCGTCGACGACTTCTCCCGCGGGCGGGAGGACCGGGACCTGAACGAGTTGCGCGCTGCTCCCGCCGTACACGTGATCTCCGGTGATCTGACCGATCCGGTCACCTTCGCCGGGCTGCCGCACGGCTGGGACCAGATCTACCTGCTCGCGGCCGTCGTCGGCGTCCGCAACGTGGAGGCCGACCCGGCCCGCGTGGTCCGCGTCAACACGCTGTCGGCCATGCACCTGCTCGACTGGGTGGCGCCGGGGGAGCGGGTCTTCTTCGCCTCCACCAGCGAGGTCTACGCCGGTGGCGTCGACGCCGGCGTCGTCGCGGTGCCGACCCCGGAGGACATCCCGGTGATGATCTCCGACATCACGGCACCCCGCTTCGCGTACGCGGTCAGCAAACTGCTCGGCGAGGCGGCCTTCCTGCACACCGCCCGGGCCAAGGGTTTCGACGCGGTGGTCGGCCGCTTCCACAACGTGTACGGCCCGCGGATGGGCGCCGACCACGTGATCCCGGAGATGTCGCTGCGGGCGTTGCGCGGCGACGACCCGTTCAAGGTGCCGGGCGCCGACCAGTTCCGGGCCTTCTGCCACGTCGACGACGCGGTCGAGGCGATGCTGCGGTTGATGGCGGCGCCGGCGGCGGCCGGGCAGATCGTGCACATCGGCAACGACCGCGACGAGACCAACATCGGCGACCTGGCCAAACTGGTGCTGCGGCTGGCCGGGGTGAGCCCGTCGATCGAGCCACTGGCCGCGCCGGCGGGCTCGGTGCCGCGCCGCTGCCCCGACCTGACCCGGCTGCGCGAGCTGACCGGCTACGAACCGGCGGTGCCGCTGGAGGAAGGCGTCCGGAGCACGTACACCTGGTACCGCGAGAACGGATGGCCGTCATGACGGAGAAGTCACCGATCTGCTTCTACTACGGCGACAAGCACCTCGACGAGCTGGCCACGTACCCGCGGGTGGTGCTCCAGCCGGAGTTCTACACCCCGCGGGAGCTGGCCCAGCTGGCCGACCAGGGCGTGCAGACCCTGGGCTATCTGTCCCTGTCGGAGGACCAGGGCCCGCCGGCGCCGTGGCAACGCCAGGAACGCAACCCCGACTGGGGCGGCGCGTTCGTCGAGGTGGGCCACCCGCTGTGGGTGGAACACGTGGTCGGCCAGGCCAAGGACGCGATGGCCGCCGGGTTCGCGGGCCTGTTCATGGACACCCTGAACGTCGAGCTGACCTACCCGGAGGACGTCCCGCACCTGCTGACGCTGGTGGCGGCGATCCGTACCGAGGCCAAGCCGGGCTACCTGCTGGCCAACCGGGGGTTCGGCATGCTGCCGAGACTCGGGGAGCTGGTCGACGGGGTGGTCTTCGAGTCGTTCTCGGCCCGCTGGACGGACGAGGGCTACGCGCCGTGGCCGGCGGACGTGCTGGAGTTCCACGCCCAGATCGCCGAGCAGCTGCTCCAGCTGGAAGTGGACCTGTACGCGCTGGACTACGCGGACTCACCGGGCCTGACGGACTTCGCGGTGCGCCGGGCCCGGCAGTTCGGCATGCAGTGCGTGGTGAGCGACCGGGCGCTGTCCCGGGTCTGAGAGAAAGGGGGCCCGGCTTGCCGGCCGGGCCCCGCCTTCCGTCCCGCGCCGAAAATGTCAGAGGGTGACGGCATCATCGGGGTATGGCTGAACCCGCCACCCCGTTGCCGCATCCACGCCTGGAGTTGTCGCTGGTGGAGGCTCGCACGCGTTTTGTGCAGCTCGCCCGGCTCGCCGGCCTGACCCACCAGACCACCGTCGTGACCGAGGACGGCCGCCCGCTGGCGGCGATCGTGCCGATGGGCGCGACCCGTCCGGCCGCCTTTCCTGACGCGGACCGGCCCAACCCGGCCGCCTTTCCTGACGCGGACCGGCCCAAACCGGCCGCCTTTCCTGACACGGGCCGGCCCAAACCGGCCGCCTTTCCTGACGCGGACCGGTCCAACCCGGCCGCCTTTCCTGACGGCGACCGGCCCAACCCGGCCGCCGCCGGCTGGATCAGGCGGATCGACAAGCTGCGTGCGGAGTTCCGGCGGCAGCACGTGGGGCTGGAGCAGGCGCTGGAGGATGCGTGGCAGGAGCTCGACCGGCTGAGCCCGCCGGGCACCGACCAGCGGGTCGACGGCCTGCGCACGGCCCACGCCGACCTCCGCCGCCGCCCGGATCCGGCCGGGTGACCTTGGGAGCACCTTGACCAATCCACTGATCGCCTCGGCCACGCCGGCTGGGCCGTCACCCTGGGCCGGCGTCTGGATAGCCGAGGACATCGAGCAGATCGTCCACGGCGTCCAGAACGGCAGCTGGATCGACGGCGCGCTGGGCGGCATCAGCGCGGGCCTGGACGCCCTGGCGTTCATGTCCGACCCGGTCGGCGGGCTGCTGCAGTACGGTATCGCGTGGCTGATCGAGCACGTGAAGCCGCTGTCCGAGGCGCTCGACTGGCTCGCCGGTGATCCGGCCCAGATCGCCGCCCACGCGCAGACCTGGCGCAACGTGGCGGCCAGTCTGCGCGGGGACGCTGAGGAGGTCGGCAGGCTCGTCCGCTGGGACCTGTCCGAGTGGAGCGGGAGTGCTGCGGAGGCCTATCGGGCTCACGTCGATCGGAGGGTGCGGTCGCTGGTGGCGCTGGGCCGGGCCGCCGACGGCATGGCCCTGATCACCGAGGGCGCCGGCCTGCTGATCGGCACCGTCCGGGTCATGGTCAGGGACGCGGTGGCCACGGTCGTCTCGCGGCTCATGGTCTATGCGGGTGAGCTCGTCGGGAGTCTGGGGCTGGCCACTCCGCTGGTCGTGGAGCAGGTCACTACGCTGTGCGCTTCGTGGGCCGCGCGGATCGCCCGTTGGCTGAAGTCACTGATCGCCAGCCTGCGCAGGCTCGGCGACGCGATGCGCCGGCTGGCGCAGGACGTGACGAAGCTCCGCGAACGCGGCGGCGGCGGCAGCGGTCCGATGGGAACGCGGCGCGATCGGCGTGAGCGCCATCAGAACCCCGGAGCGCACCCGCGGACTCCGGCCCGGCCCCCGGACGACCACCTGGCCGCCGGTGACCCCGTCTATCACGGCGAGAACAGGACGGCGATCGGCTACGACTCGTCCACCATGCTCAACTTCGACACGGCCCGGCCGGAGCCCGGATACCACGATGTCGTGGTGCACGGCGAGCCCGACGGACAGTTCCGGCCGGGGCTCATCGGGGAGAACGGGGAGGACTTCCCGGGCAACTTCACCCACGCGCAGCAGGTCGCGGAGGCCGTCGGCAACAATCCCCACTATGCGGGTGGGCCGGTCCGGCTGGTGTCGTGTCACACCGGCCGGGTCGAGGAGGGACTTGATGTTCTGCCCGCGGCGCAGCAGGTGGCCGATATCCTCCGGGTGCCGGTGCTGGCACCGACCCAGCCGGTCGGCGTCAGCCTGCGGGGCGGCCGGGAACGGGAGCTGATGGTCTTCAACGGCGGGGTGTGGAAGGTCTTCGAACCGGGAGGGGGAGGATGATGAAGCTGGCAGGCATGTTCGTCGAACTGGGACGGTTACGGCCACCGACGCCGCAGCCGAGCATCCTGGCCGGCGTCGCCAGTGCTCCGCTGCCTGATGTGGACGCGGTGGTCGCGTACCTGCGGGGCGGCCACAAGCTGATCGCTGCGATGGATCTGCAGGACGACGTGTTCGATCCGGCGCACCAGATCCTGAACGGCTCCTCGATCCTCACGGACGGCGACTGGCTGTGGCGGCATGACTATGCCCACTACGTGGGCCGGCACGACGTCGAGGTGCCGCCGGAGTTCCTCGACCTGATCCGCAGCCGTGACTATGCGGTGCCTGAGCTCGACGACCCGACGCTCGACAAGTGCGCCGCGTTCGCCGAGGACCTCGTGTTCTTCGGGCCGGATCGGCATTGAGCCGCCTGTTGTTTCTGAGGCCGGGTCAGCGGACGAAGAGCAGGAACAACCCCGCCCACGTGTAGCCGATCATCAGCAGCACCACCGGCAGTTCGTCGGCCAGCGTCGCCAGCGGCGGGCGTTCCGGAGCCGCGGTCAGCGCCATGTCGTGGGCCACCACCACGCCCAGCACGTGGCCGATCAGGATCAGAGTGATCTGCGCTGCGGCGATCACGCCCGGCGTCGGAGCCATGTTCCACTCCACGCCCTCGGCCACACCCCACTGCTGCACCATGAGCAGCACACCTCGGGGCGCCTCGACCAGCAGCAACGACAGATAGTGGGCCAGCGTGTAGCCGACCGCGATCGGGATCAAGGACGCGGTCACGTCCAGCCGTCCTGACAACACGCGGACGCTCACCAGCACGCTCGCGCACAGCAGGATCAGCCCGGCAGTCCCGTACAGGATCGGGTTGCCCGCCCTTTGCAGGAAGGCCGCCCAGGCCGGCGAGCCCGACGCGCTGTCGAAGATCGTCGAGCCCCACCACACCGCCAGGAACGCAGCCAGGCCCGGCCCCGGCGCGGTGTGGGCCACGCCGGCCAGTGGGTTGCGGTGGCGCAGCGGGCTCAGCCGGCCGGCCAGCTCCGAGTAGACCTCGAAACAGTCACCCCGCGCGAACCACTCCTCCCCGCGCACCGCCGCGCAGGCCAGCTGCACCAGTCCGTACCCCAGCAGCCAGCCACCCACCACGACCGGCTCGCCCCGGTGTGGCGCCACCAGCTCGAGCCAGACGAACGCCAGCAGGGCGATCGCCGCGGGCCACCGGCCCGCCGATCGGGCCGGCAATTCCGATCGGGCCGGCAATTCCGATCGGGCCGGCAATTCCGATCGGGCCGGCACTTCCAGTTGGGCCGGCAATTTCGGTTGGGCCGGCGATTGCGGTTGGGCCGGCGACTCCGCTCCGGCCGGCGACTCCGGTCGGACCGGCGACTCGGGCCGGGCCGGGAAATCCGATCGGGCCGCGGAAAGCGGCCGCAAGCCGGCGGCCGGCAGCCGCAGCAAGCGGAACAGCGTGCGCAACGGGTTGACCTGCCGCCAGACCGGCCCGAACACGACGCTGACCGGCACCAGCCCCACCCAAAGCCACACGAACAGCGCATGCCCGGCCGGGTTCTCCGGCCCGCGCGGCCCCAGAAGCGCGTTGCCGACGAGGTACAGGGTCACCGCCAGGACGAGCCACCGGAGCGGACTCTCCCGGACCGGTCGCTCGGGTCCCTCGGCGAGGTGCAGGCGGGGGCGTTTCCACCAGACCGCCACGACCAGGAACGAGACCACCACCGTGGCCGCGCCCGCCTGCAGGACCAGGTCGAGCGGCAGGGGCAGGTCCTGCGACTGGCCGACCCCGTGGGCGAGGACCGTCACCGCACCTCGAGCTGCACCAGCAGCGTCTCGGGATGCGCCTCGACGTCGAACAGGCCGCTGCGGTCCGCCACGAAACTCACGCAACCCGCGCTTCCCGGCTTGGCCTCGGTCTCCAGGTCGTACCCGTGGACGTGCACCTCCGCGTCCGCGTCGGCCTCCACCCGCAGCAGCACCGCGCTGCCCAGCGGCACCTTGACCCGGTGCGGCGCCGGCTCCGCCCGGCCATCCCGGACCGCCGCGGTCACCACGACACCGTCGGGCGCGGCCGAGGCACAACCAGGCGTGGCCGGTTGGGTGGCGGGGCTGCTGCTGCAGCCAGCGAGCAGCGCGACCGCCACTGCGACGGCAAGCCGGCGTTTCACGCGCGCTCCCCGGCAAGAGACCGCTGCGCGAGGGTACGCAGCACCGAAGCGCCCGCCACCGCCACGCCCACCCCGGCGCCCAGCGTCACCACCACCAGCAGCCGCTCGACGATCGCCGGACCCGCGAACGGCAGCACCGCCCGGTGCAGCGAAGTCACGTCGGGCAGCACGAACACCGCGGTGAGCGCCGCACCGGCACAGATCGCGAGCACCCCGGCGGGCCGGCCCCGCAGCACCGCCACCGTTCCGCCCACGATCAGCGGCCAGTTCAGCAAGTTGATCCCGCACGCGCTGAG
Source organism: Actinoplanes sp. NPDC048791 (assembly GCF_040650095.1). Lineage (NCBI taxonomy): Bacteria > Bacillati > Actinomycetota > Actinomycetes > Micromonosporales > Micromonosporaceae > Actinoplanes > Actinoplanes sp. NPDC048791. Next base: position 15,159 of record NZ_JBEZGQ010000035.1, read on the forward strand.
GAAGGTGCCCAGCAGCGGCGCCGACTCGACAGCCATGGTCGAACCGGCGACATGAACCACGGACGCGGCCATGGCGGCAAGCCCGGCCGCGGCCAGCGCCAGGTCGGGGCGGCGCAGGCGACGCGACACCAGGGGTACGGCCACAGCCGTCACCAGCACAGCCGCCCACCACGGCGCGGGTGCCGGGGGCTGTTCACCGACGAGTTCCCCGGTGACTGTCACGGGCGTACCGCCGGCGTCCAGGACCAGCGACCAGGCTTGCGTGCTTCCCGCGCGGACCGTGCGCCCGTCCGGGCTGCTCCTGGTGTCGATCCAGTTCAGCTCCCGTCCGGGCGCAACCACCGCCGGGGTCGCCGGACCGCCACCACCGGGCACGCTGACCGGGAACGCCGTGCCGTTGCGCAGCCGCAGCCGGGCGCCGTCCTCGATCGCGGTGACCACCAGACCGGGAAGGGCAGGTGTCACGGCGACGACCCGGCTGCGGGCGTCGGTGGCGGTCAGACCTCCGGCGTGGGCTGCGGCGGGTGACGCTGTGGTCAGCAGGAGTCCACTCGAAACCAGGAGCAGAAAACCGAAGGAACGCAGGAGCCTCACGACGCCGGCACACCGGTCCTGGACTCGTCGTCGGCCGGGGCGCCGGTTGTGGCAGTGGTCTGTGCGCCTGCGGCTTTCTCGGCGGGCGTCGGGATGTCGGCGTCGGCGGAGGACCCGGCGGGCGATTCGGCTGGCGCCGACCCGGCGGTTGGCTGAGCCGGGACCGCGGACGCCGATCCGGTGGGTGGCTGAGCCGTCACCGTGGCCGGCGATCCGACAGTCTCGGTGGCCGGCGATTCGGCGGGCGATTCAGCCGACGCTGCGGCGGGTGACTCGGTTGATGCCTGGGCCGGTGAGCCGGTCAGATACGCGGCCTGCGCGGGAGCCGGCTGCACCCGGCGGGCGATCAGCGCGGTCAGCCCGCCCGTGATCGCGACCAGCGTCAGCAGCCCACTGACCATGTGCACATTCCACCCGACCCCGACCGTCTGAGCCGCCGCCACCAGCACCGTGCCCCACACGATCAGCGGCGCCACCAGGCCGGCCGCGAACCAGCGGGCGTCCGCCGACCACCGCACCAGCCGCCCGGCCAGCCGCAGCACCAGCTCGGCCCCGGCCGCCGCGCCGGCGACCGTCAGGGCCAGCCACCAGCCCGCGTCGGACGAGAACATCAGGTGCATGAGCACCGCCGGCACCGCCACCAGCACGGTCGGCACGCCGATCGGCAGCCGCCAGCGCCGGCCCATGATCAGGATCGGCAGGAACAGCAGCACCGTGCTGAACAGGTACCCGTGCATCACCTGGGCGTCGAACGAGAAGATCCGGACCGTGCCGTCGCCGGGCTCGCCGTAGTACATGGTGCCCAGCGCGGACGCGTGCAGCGAGTAGATGTGCAGCGGCAGCACCGACAGCAGCGCCGACATCGTGGCCAGGGTGCCGTCCGCCACGGACAGCCCGCGGCCCGGCTTGCCTGCCAGCATCAGGGCCGGGCCGGCAGCGACCAGGGCCATGCCCAGGATGATCAATTCATGGCTCGGGCTGACGAAGATCTCCAGGCCCTGCTCGATGCCGAAGACGTTGTGCCACAGCGTGTCCACTCCGCCGCCGACCAGCAGCAACGCCATGCCGGCGATCGGGATCCGGAGGGCGTTGGGCAGGGCCAAGATCGTGCTGTACGTCGGGATCACCGGCAGCCGCGGCCGCATGAGCCACACCAGCGTCAACCCGGAGACGGCGATGCCGGAGTAGAGCACCCCGTGCCACGGCGTCCAGAACGTCTCCAGCTCGGGCGTGGTCGCGTGCGCGTACGCGTCGAGCTGCAGCCCGCTGACCAGCCAAGCGCTCGCGACCAGCAGCACCCACCGCTCGCGTGCGCTGAAGGACCCCACGGGCTTCGTCACTCGTTCACTCCCTTGTCCGACGAGCGGGCCGTGACCCGGTGGTGCTCGGTGAGCTCCATGTCGATGAAGGCCTGGATCATCGCCCGGTAGATCCGCTCGACGACCTCCGGATCGGCGCCGGCGGCGGTGGCCTGCGCCCGGGCCCGGCCGACGACCTGCTCGACCCGCCCGGGAGCCTGCACGGCGCGCGCATCCCGCTTGAGGGGGGCGGCCTGCCGCACCAGGCTCTCGCGGCGGGCCAGCAGCCGCACCAGGTCGGCGTCCACGGCGTCGATCGCCGCCCTGATCTCGTCCAGCGACGTCGCATCGACCATGTCGGACATCCTCCCACGCCCACCGACCCGACAGGGGGCACCGGGGTCGGCCAAGCTGCGCGGTGCGCAGGGCCGAGGTGTCAGCGGGGCCGAGAGGTGGGCAGGGTCGAGAGACAGGTAAGGCCGCGAGGTGGAAGGGCCGCGAGGCAGGCAGGGCCGCAGGGTCGGCACTGCCTGAGGCGGGTGGAGCCGCGGGGTGGGTGGAGCCGCGGGGTGGGTGGAGCCACGGGGTGGGCGGAGCCACGGGGTGGGTGGAGCCACGGGGTGGGCGGGGCCGCGAGGCAGGCAGGGTCGGGGGATCGGCAGCGGCCTGAGGTCGTTGGCGGCCCGTTCGTACCATGCCGCGGATGGACCACGACCAGGCTCGATCGTCGCCGCTGGCCGGGCTGTGGGCCTTCGCCGTCGGCGGCCTGCTCTTAACCGCGCTCCTCCTCTTCCTCGACCCGGTCAGCACGCCGCAGGACTGCCCCAACTACGGCGGCAGCGGCAACGCCAGCGCCTACCCGAGCCCCATCTGGGACCTCCTCTTCCCCCTCCTGACGCTGCTCTGGGTGGCCTGCGTCATCGCCGAGCAGTGCCTGGCCGAGACCTGGCAGGGCCGCTCCCGGCTCGAAGGTGCCGTCCGGGCCTCCGTGGCCGTCCTGGTGTCGATGTACGCGGCGTTCTTCATGGTCTTGTCATTCGCGGTTGTCTGTCGATAAGACGCACCCGCTCCACCAGCCCCCGCCGCACACTCACCGCGCGTTGCAGCTCCACCGGCGGCACCCGGATCTCATGCCCCTCCCACCGCACGACCTCCAGCCGCCCGGCCGCCACCGGCCCGAAGTCGGTGATCTCCGGCTGGTCCGCGCCCGGCCCGACCCCTCCGGCCCACTCCACCCGCGCCCCGAGCACCGCCCGCCCGAACCACCGGCAGAACCAGTCGACCCGGGCGACTGGCTCGATCAGCCCGTCGAGCAGCAGGTCACCGACCCGCCGGGCGTCCGCGTCGGCCACGACCAGGTCGAGGTCGACCGGCGAGATCGGCAGGCCGCGGACGGCCAGGGCCGCGCTCCCGGTCAGCCACCAGTCCACCCCGGCGCCGTCGAGCCGCCGGCAGACCTCGCTGAGGGCCTCCTGCCACGGCACCGGCTCCAGCCCGGCGATCTGGCGCAGAGCCGGCTCCATCAGCCGCTGGAAGTTCGCCCAGGCCACGTCCAGGTGGGCCACTTCGGCGGGGAAACTCCTGCTCCAGTGACCGTGAGCCTCGGTGAAGGCCGCCTTGCGGACGGCCGGCACCAGCTCGTCGGGGACGTCGAGGAGCCGGAACTCGGTGTCGTGTCGTCGGTAGCGCACGAGAAATATCCGACCACGGTGGTACGACAAGAATGCTTGACCCGGCCCCAGGGGCCGACGGTTCGGTGGGGTGATCGCAACCACGGGAGGAGACGGTGATGGTCAGCGAATGGGTGGAGCCGGGCGTCATGACGGCTGCCGGCAAGTACGCGGGCCTGCTCGACGGGCTTCCGGCCCACGCGGCCGGGATCGCCCGGGTCGTGCAGGGCCTGCTGATCCACGAGTTCTGGGCCGACGCGTACGGCGTGACGCTGGCCGAGCCGGACCGTGACCGGGTCAACCTGCGACGGGTCGAGCAGGTCCTCGACGCGGTCAGCGCGCGTGACGACCGGCCGCTGGACGTGCCGCGCGCGCCGGAGCAGCGGATCGCCACGAACTGCCGGGGGTTCTCGGTCATGGCTGTCGCCCTGTTCCGGGCGCGGGGGGTGCCGGCCCGGGCGCGGTGCGGCTTCGGCACCTATTTCAAGCCCGGCTGGTTCGAGGACCACTGGGTGGCCGAGTATCTCGACGGCGGCCGGTGGAAGCTGCTCGACGCGCAGATCGACGGGTTGCAGCGCCGGCACCTCGGGCTGGACTTCGACCTGACCGATGTGTCGCGGGACCAGTTCGTGATCGCCGGGGACGCCTGGACGCGGACCCGGGCCGGTCAGGCCGGTCCGGACCGGTTCGGCCTGACCATGATCAACGAGGCCGGGGCCTGGTGGATCGCGGCCAACCTGATGCGGGACGCCGCCGCGCTGGACAAGATGGAACTGCTGCCCTGGGACCTGTGGGGCGCGATGCCGGAGCCGGCCGACACGGTCGACGTGGCGCTGTTCGACGAGCTGGCTGCCGCGACCGCCGAGCCGTCCATGGCGGACGTCCGGCGGCTGCTGGCCGATGACCGGTTGCGGGTGCCGGCCGAGGTCTTCAACGTCCAGCACGGCCGCAAGGAGGCTCTGGCCTAACGGTATCCAGGCGCCTCGGTCTCGTGGACGGCGAGCTCTTCGGCGCTGGCCCCGCCGCCGGCCGCGCCCGCGTCGTACGCCACGTTGTCCGGCTCGGCGTCGTAGCCGTAGCCCTCGTCCGGCTCCACCAGCCGGCCCACCGGCTCGGGTGAGGTGCCGTCGAGCTGACCGTGGTCGTACAGCGAGACCGGGGAGTTCGGGTCGGACGCCGGGCTCTCGCCGTACACGTCGGCGTCCAGCCGGGCCTGGGCCGCGGCCTGTTCGTCGATCGCCTCGTCGGCCGGCGGGCCGGGGGACTCCAGCGGTTCCTCCGGCTGGATGTCCGGCTGCTCCTGGGCGAGGCGGTTGTCCAGCGATTCACCGGCGCGCTGTTCCTCCGCGGTGGTGCCGTACCGGTCGACCGCTGTCGGGTGGTCGGCGGGCAGCGCCGCCGGGTCCGGGCCGTCGGCCCACCGGCCGGTCTCGACGTCGTCGTAGGCGGTCGAGTCGTCGTCCGCGGTGCCGGGCAGGCCCGCGGCCTCGGGGTCGGACGCCGGGGTGGGGTAGTCGTTGTCTCGCATGTGACGTGCGTACCCGTTCGGTGGCCGGCCATGCATCCGGGTCAGGAGGCC